>JBFKFP010000038.1:0-20735 GCA_041618535.1 Flavobacteriaceae bacterium | reverse complement strand
GCAAGCTTGGAGAAAGGATTACTTCGTGATCCTTAAAACACTCCCCTTTGCAAATAAAAAGCTGCATGGCTGGGCCATGCTTTTTTCATTTTCTTTCAAAATCTCAAGCAAGCTTGGATTTTTCTGAAAACGAAAAAACCTGCATCATTAATGCAGGCTTTTCGCTTGTAGTGACCGCGGAAGGATTCGAACCCTCAACCCTCAGAGCCGAAATCTGATATTCTATCCAGTTGAACTACGCGGCCTAATATTATTTCTTCTCCAGCGCCTTCCAGCCGCTGACTTCAAATATTTTTCTCTTTCTCTCGCACCTGGTCTAGTTTCAAATTGTTCGGTATGAACCAGAATCCAAGGTAAATAACTTTTGGTCGATTTAACTTTTCCGGAGTTATGTTGGCCAATGCGAAAGTCTAAATTCTCAGTCATTCCAACATAATACCGATTGAACTTTTCACTATGTAAAATATAGACCTCAAACATTCAATTTCATCAATCTGATATTCCCCGCCCGAACGTATCGTTCGGTACGGGCGGGTATCCAGTTGAACCCTGGCCGACCTTCCAGGCGGCTACGCGGCCTAATATTTTGTATTCTTCAGGATTTACCCCAGAAGAATTTATGACGATAGTTTTTGCCTTACTATATTAGAGATTGTCTTCCCGTCGGCCTGGCCAGCCAATTCTTTTGTGACCATGCCCATCACTTTCCCCATGTCTTTCATGCCCTCGGCACCAACCTTATCAATTGTCATAACCACAATTTTTTCGATCTCCTCCTCCGACAACGCTTCCGGTAAAAACTGGCTGATAATCTCCGCTTCCGCCAGTTCAGGTTCAGCCAGGTCGGTCCTGCCCTGTTCCTGATAAATAGCAGCGCTGTCCTTTCTTTGCTTGACCAGCTTCTGGAGGATCTTCATTTCCTGCTCCTCGTTAAGATCATGGTTCGCACCGGCTGTCTGAGCAAGTAAAATCGCAGATTTTACTGCTCTCAAAGCAGTCAGGGAAGTTTGATCTTTTGCCTTCATCGCCACCTTTATGGCCTGCATCACATCGTCCTGTAAACTCATGACAACTTATTCTTGTTTAACCCTGCGAAGATAATAAAAGAAACCCGAAAATTATGAGGGAAAATTTCCGGGTTTTGCACGAAGTGTAAGACACTAAAACTTGACTTGCTATTAATCTACGTTGTCGTGTAAAAAAGAATTGTTACTTCGTAATTGGACATCATCATTGTCGTCTAGTTCAACAGATAATCGGGACGCGTTGTTTTCGGATGAGTGCTGAACCTCGTCAAGGTCAACGCCTTGTCGTTTGTAAGCAGGCTCTTTCTCCATATCATCAATTTTTGCATTGTTGAATTTATAATTGAACTCCTTCATCTTCTTCCTTCTCTCATTGGCTCTGGCCTTAAGTAGTTCTGAAATCGGGCTGTTTATCGGGTCAAGGTCTTCAACAGGTTCCTCATCTGGCATGGTCTCAACCACTTTCTTCTCGAAAACCACCTCTTCTTCAACTAGTGAACCTGTCTCGCTATTTTCGTATTTGTCCCCGGTTTTTTCTGAAACAATATGGTCATCGAGCGCATAGCGCATTTCACCTTCCTCATTAGCCTCTGTAACCGTAATCAATTCGATATAGTCATTTACAGCAATATCCCTGATATCATCATCATCCAGTTCAAAAACAACCGTCTCAGTTCCTTCCGGTTCCTCCACCTCGATTTCAGGTTGGGTTAATGGAAGATCAAAGGTGAGGATGGTTTGCTCTTGAATCTCGGATTCAATGCTGTTGTCATGATTTTTTTCCTCTTGATCATCCGAGATAATAAAATCATGTGTTTCTTCCGGCGATTTAACTTCCTCATAGATCACATTTAAATTCCTGATCATATGAGTTGTAGGAATAAGATCCACTTCAGGTTCTTCCTCCAACTTATGGACGATGCGATCTTCTTTCTGTTCAAGAACAATATCCGGTGTTATTATAGCCGGCTCCCGGTCTGAGAGATCCTTTTCCATGATCTGGTCATCCTCAAGTGCATGTACCACCCGTTTGGCCTCTGAATTTGTTATATCATATTGCTGGTCGATATTAAATCCGGTGGCAATAATAGTAACAGCAATCGCTTCTCCAAGATTTATATCCTCACCCACACCCATGATGATATTCGCTCCATGACCGGCCTCCGACTGAATGTGGTCATTTATCTCTCCAATCTCGTCAATGGTGATCTCCTGAGATCCCGAGACAATAAGTAATAATACATTCTTGGCACCGGTTATCTTGTTATCATTCAATAGTGGTGAGTCAAGGGCCTTCATAATTGCTTCCTGGGCCCGGTTGTTGCCAGTTGCCGAAGCTGATCCCATGATAGCAGTTCCACTATTGCTCAGTACCGTTTTAGCATCCCTTAAATCGATGTTTTGAGTATAATGGTGAGTAATAACCTCGGCAATTCCCCTTGCCGCGGTGGAAAGTGCCTCATCAGCCTTGGAGAATCCTGCTTTAAATCCAAGATTTCCGTAAACCTCCCTGAGCTTGTTATTATTGATGACTATGAGCGAGTCAACATGATTTCTTAAGTTTTCAATTCCTTTTTGAGCCTGCTGGTTCCGTAGTTTTCCTTCAAAAAGAAACGGCATAGTAACAATTCCAACTGTAAGAATACCCATCTCTTTAGCCATTTTTGCAATGATAGGGGCAGCACCTGTTCCGGTACCTCCACCCATTCCGGCGGTTATAAAAACCATTTTGGTTTGTACTTCAAGCATATCCCGGATTTCCTCTAGGCTCTCTAGTGCAGCCTGTTCACCAACCTCAGGATTTGCTCCGGCGCCCAGTCCTTCAGTCAGGTTAACCCCAAGCTGAATCTTGTTGGGTATACCACTGCTGTTCAGGGCCTGGGAATCGGTATTGCAGATGACGAAATCGACACCTTTAATGCCCTGTTGAAACATATAGTTGATGGCGTTACTGCCACCACCGCCTACACCTATGACCTTTATCACATTCGATTGGTTCTTAGGCAGGTCAAAAGTTATATTACCGATGTCGTTAGAATTGCTCATATAAATAGGTTTTAAGGGATTTGATCAATATTATTGAGTTAGTTTTATTCCGCATTATCTAAAAAGTCTTTTACTCGCTCTGTTAATTTTTCCAGGAAGGACTTTCGTTCCTTGGTTTTGCGTTCAGCGATGGTTTCCTGCTGCATTTGCTCTGCTTCCGAATCGACAGAATTTGAAAATGGATCCATTTCTTCCTCTTCAATCTCGATTCTTCTTTTCTCAGAATGCCTGATTCCTTCCATAACCAGTCCGACCGCAGTTGCGTAAAGCGGACTGGTTACCTCGTCATCACTGTCACCGGCCAAATGCTCATTGGGATAACCAACACGGGTATCCATTCCGGTGATATATTCAACAAGCTGTTTGAGATGTTTTAGCTGGCTTCCACCTCCGGTTAGTACAATTCCGGCTATTAATTTCTTCTTTTGTTCCTCGTGTCCGTAATTCTTGATTTCGACATAAACCTGTTCAATGATCTCAACCACCCGGGCATGTATGATTTTGGAAAGATTCTTGAGGGTGATCTCTTTCGGCTCACGTCCCCTTAATCCGGGGATTGATACAATTTCATTCTCCTTGTTCTCGCCGGGCCAGGCCGATCCGAATTTTATCTTGAGGAGCTCTGCTTGTTTCTCGATTATTGAACACCCTTCCTTGATGTCTTCTGTGATCACATTTCCTCCAAAAGGGATCACGGCCGTGTGCCTGATGATACCATCCTTGAAAATTGCGAGGTCTGTGGTACCACCTCCTATATCGATGAGTGCAACACCTGCTTCCTTCTCCTCCTGGCTAAGTACAGCCATCGCCGAAGCCAGGGGTTCCAGGGTAATTCCTTCAAGTTCAAGACCTGCACTTTTTACGCATCGTCCTATATTTCGTATGGAAGACACCTGGCCAACAACAACATGGAAATTCGCTTCCAGACGGCCGCCATACATCCCGACAGGTTCCTTTATCTCTCCCTGACCGTCAACCTTGAATTCCTGTGGAAGTACATGAATGATTTCCTCACCTGGAAGCATGACCAGCTTGTGTACCTGGTTGATCAACCGCTCTATGTCATCTTCGTCAATGACAAGTTCAGAATTAGGCCGAGTGATGTAGTCGCTGTGCTGAAGGCTCCTGATATGCTGCCCGGCGATCCCGACAGTCACCTCCTCTATCTTAAAGCCCGCCGCCGATTCGGCTTGCTGCACGGCCAGTTGAATAGACTGAATAGTTTGGGTGATGTTGTTAACCACCCCCCTGTGAACCCCAAGGCTTTTCGTACGCCCGATTCCCAGGATCTCTATCTTCCCGTAGTCGTTTTTACGCCCGATCATCGCCACGATCTTTGTGGTCCCTATATCTAAGCCAACGGCATATTGCTGTTTTTCCATTTTCTACTTTTTAGTGCACACAACCTGGTTGTCAAATTGTAAATTGACGGCCTTATATGAATTAAGTTTACCGTCTTTCTTAGCCTTTTGATAAAACGCCTTAAAGTTTCTCACCTTGGCATCCAATCGGTCTACTCTACCCAAATCAATCCTGAGATCGAGTGTACGGGTTAACATTGTCATAGTTTTATCCTCATGTTGAATAATCTCTACAACATGGGTTCTTAAAAATTCGTCGGAACGGATCTTTTTAGCTAATCTGTAAATGTCTTTGAGGTCGTTTTTATAAACTTGTCCTGTAACCAGCGGAACTCGTGCGGAATGATTATCAGATAACGGCATGAACTCGCCGTCTTCATCGATGTAATATGCTGCATTCGTATTCACTCTGGCAATGGGTACTCGTTGCTCTACATTAGCTATAACTTCCCCATTTACAGTAAGATACACCTCGGCGGTTTTGATCATGGGATTAGATCTCAGGGCGGTTTCTAATCCATTCAAATCTAAAGTTTCTTTAGGCTTGGTCGAAATGCCCTGGTCATTTTGTATTAACAATTTATTAACGGCTGTCTCAGTGATGAACAGATTTTCGGTTCCGGTAAAATGGATCTCAATTTCACTAATCGGCCGGTGGTTATTCTTCTCTGCCGAAAAGGCAAATAGAAATACCACGAAACCTAATAAAAAGAAGAATTTTATGTAATTCCAATTAACTCGCAAGGCTCAAATTCTGTTTTATTTTTTCTACTTCTTCTCCTATATCTCCCGCGCCAAGAGTCATGATAACTCTGGCGTCACTTTTTCTCAACTCCCCGATAATCTCTTCTTTTGTGACCAACTTTTTATTTTTCAATTCAATCTTATCCAAAAGCCAGGCCGATGTCACTCCCGGGATGGGCTCTTCCCTCGCAGGATAGATATCCAAGAGGAGAACCTCGTCAAAACGGCTAAGACTTTGGGCAAACTCATCAACGAAATCACGTGTTCTGCTAAACAGATGTGGTTGAAAGATCACCAGAATTTCCTTATCCGGAAACATTTCCCTTACCGCATGATGCACTGCATTTATCTCCTCGGGGTGATGCGCATAATCATCGATCAAAACAAGATGATCAGATTTGATATGATAACTGAACCGTCTTTTAACCCCCCTATATGATGCTAATGCCCTGACAAGTCCATACGGAGCGCAACCAAATTCTATGGCCATTGCCAGGGCGATTAATGCATTCGACAAATTATGTCTACCAGGTAGGCTAAATCTAATATCTTTAATACGGGTATCCGGTGTGCACAGATCGAACACATAGGTCCCGTTTTCTATTTTAACATTTTGTATTTGATAATCTGCAGTGGTTTCAACACCGCAACTTATGCCTTCAAGATCCAGATGACTGCTGTAAAATAACTTTCCTCCCGGCTTGATCTTCATTGTGAAGGCCTTAAAGGTCTTCAAGAGCTCCTCCTTTTCACCATAAATATCCAGGTGATCGGCGTCCATAGAAGTAATACAGGCCATGTCAGGATTCAACTTGAGAAATGAACGGTCGAATTCATCGGCTTCAACAACAAATACCTTACTTCCTTTTAAGATGAGATTGGATTGATAATTTTCGGAAATACCCCCCATAAAAGCGGTAACCTCCTCACCCGTTTCAGCAAGTAAATGGCCCAGGATACTGGTTGTGGTGGTTTTTCCATGAGTACCGGCCACAGCAAGGCAAACCGAATTATCGGTAACCGCACTCAGGACATCCGCCCGTTTTACCACTTTAAATCCGTTATTCCTGAAATAAACTAGTTCTGAATGTGATTCCGGAACAGCCGGTGTATAGATTACAAGGGTGTGATCAGGATCCAAATAGTCCTTGTCAATTTGTTCAATAGCCTCCTTAAAATGCACTGAAATTCCCAATTCGATTAGCCTATGGGTGATTTCTGAAGGGGTACGGTCATATCCGGCAATAAGGCGACCCTCATGCGAAAAGTATCGGGCCAGGGCGCTCATTCCAATTCCCCCTATCCCGATAAAATAGATATGTGTGTACCTGTCCAAACTCATTTCTTTATCAATTTCTCTATTTCATCTGCTATATCCCTGGTGGCATTTACCAGTGCCAGTTTCTTAATTTCGATAGACAGAGTACCCTGCCTCTCCTTGCTTTTTATCAATTGAGCGAACATATTCTCGAAATTGACTTCCAAATCATGTTCCCTTATCATCAGCGCCCCTCCCTTTTCAACCACAGCCATGGCATTTTTGGTCTGATGATCTTCTGCCACATTGGGCGAGGGAATGAAGATCACAGGTTTCCCCACTATACACAATTCAGAAACCGAACTCGCTCCGGCCCTTGATATAATGATATCGGCGGCTGCATAGGCCATGTCCATCCTGTTAAGAAAAGCATGAACCTGTACATCGGGCTTTTGACTGTAATGCTTATATCGGTCAAAATATAGTTTTCCGCATTGCCAAATTAATTCCACATTCTGGGTTTCGAAGAAATCCAGTTTTTCCTCAATTAGTTCATTGATGCGTTTCGCACCAAGGCTGCCTCCCAAAACCAGGAGTGTGTATTTGCTGTGTCTCAGATTGAAGAAATCTTTGGCTTCAATAGATTTCCCTTCAATGTTCAAAAGATCCTGCCGAACCGGGTTACCGGTTTTAACCAACTTATCCTTTGGAAAATATTTTTCGAGTCCGTCGTAAGCTACGCAGATGCAATCGGCTTTTTTAGCCAGTATTTTGTTGGTGATCCCCGGATATGAATTCTGTTCCTGTATCAGGCTGGGGATGTTTCTTGAAACAGCCATCTGCAATAAAGGACCGCTTGCAAATCCTCCTGTTCCTATGGCCACATCGGGTTTGAATGCCTTCAATATCTTTCTCGATCGGAGAAGACTGCTGATCAGTTTAATGGGAAAAGACAAATTCTTAAGCATATTTCGCCTTTGTAAACCTGCAATCCAAAGTCCTTCGATTCTATATCCAGCCTGGGGAACCTTTTCCATTTCCATCTTGTCTTTTGCACCAACAAATAGAAATTCTGCCTGGGGATGCCTCGCCCTAAGTTCATTAGCGATAGAGATAGCCGGTTAAATATGACCCCCGGTCCCTCCTCCTGACAATATGACTTTCAACGGCTCTTTCAAATCGTTTCGCTTAAAATTTCCAATGGATTCTCACCTATTTCTTCCAATTCTTTGATCTCGCGTCGTTTTGCGCTTACACTCAGTATTATCCCGATAGACAGGCAGGTCATCCAGATAGAGGTGCCACCACTACTTATCAATGGCAAGGTCTGGCCTGTTACAGGGAATAATTCGACTGCTACGGCCATGTTGATAAGGGCCTGAAATACTATTGGGAGACCAACGCCTATGGCCAGAAGTTTACCGAAAATGGTATCGGACTTGTGCGCAACCAATACCACCCGGAAAAGCAACCACAGGTATAAAAACATCAGGAACAGGCCTCCGATAAGACCGTACTCTTCAATGATTATAGCATATATAAAATCTGATGATGACTGGGGCAAAAAGTTTTTCTGAATACTTTTTCCAGGTCCAACGCCCTGAATTCCACCAGAGGCTATGGCGATTTTGGCCTTTTCGATCTGGTAGTCGGCCTTAGTGTCCTCTCCATTTAGGAAATTCTCGATCCGATTAGACCAGGTATCGACACGGTTGGGCATTGCTTCCGGAAATGCCCTTGCAATAAGAATGAAAATGGACAAAACGATCACACCCGATAACAGGATCATGGCAATATATCGGAGTGGATATCCCCCTAAGAAAGCCAGGACGAGGACCATTGTAAAAATTATAGCTGTAGTTGAAAAATTAGCTGGCAGGATCAATGCGAGAACAACAAAAACCGGCAACCATAGCGGAAGAAGGGTTTCTTTAAAACTGATCCGGGTATCCTTTATCTTTGAAAGATAACGGGCAACATAAACCATCAATACCACCGCTGCGAGAGTTGAGGGCTGAAAGGTGAATCCGACAAAAGGCACCTGAATCCACCTGCTGGCATTAGCACCCTCAATGGTAGTCCCCTGTAATAGTGTAATTATAAGCAGGACAATGACCACCGGGATCATGACCATAGACAGGCCACGGAAATACCGGTACGGGATCTTGTGTACGCCATACATCAGGGCAAATCCCAAAAACAGATGAACGAAATGTTTCAAAAAGTAATTAAAGGTGTTTCCGTCTCCACTGAGGTAAGCGAGGTTACTTGCCGCGCTGTAAACCGGGAGGAAAGAGAAGATAGCCAGCAAGGCCGCTATCGCCCAGATCAGCTTATCACCTTTTATATTTTTGAAAATCCCAACCATTATAATTTTCTGACTGCTTCTTTAAACTGGCGTCCACGATCTTCATAATTTTCAAAGAGGTCGAAGCTGGCGCAGGCTGGCGACAGCAATACGCTGTCACCGGGATGAGCTATCTTATAGGCAATTTTAACAGCTTCGCTCATAAATTGTGTTTCAACCATGATATCGACCATGGAACCGAAGTTTTCAAATAGTTTCTTGTTATCGACCCCCAGGCAAATAATAGCCTTCACCTTTTCATTCACGAACTGGAATAACTGGGAATAGTCATTCCCTTTGTCTTCTCCGCCAACTATCCAAATGGTTGGTGTGTCCATGCTTTCGAGGGCAAAATAAGTGGCGTTAACGTTGGTAGCCTTTGAGTCATTGATATACTCAACCTTATTTATTTTCAAAACGTGCTCCAGCCGGTGCTCGGCACCCTGGAAGGTCTCCAGGCACTCCCTAATGGTGTGATTCCTAATATTCAGGAGTTGCGCTACCGCCGATGCCGCCATGGCATTTTTGATATTATGTTTCCCCTCCAATGATAAATTTGTTGTTGGCATAGTTTTTTCTTCGTTATCTAATTTTATATGTATGTTTTCATTTTTATAATACACCCCGTAGTCCAATTCCCTTACCAATGAGAATGGAACCAGCCTCGATTGAATGCGGTGTAATTCAAGATTCTCCTGGATCACAGGATCATCGGCGTCATAGATGAAATAATCTGCCGAAGTCTGGTTCATAGTGATCCTGAATTTGGACGCCACATACTTTTCGAACTTGTAGTCATAGCGATCGAGGTGATCTGGTGTAATATTGGTAAGAATACCAATATGTGGCCTGAAGGTCTGTATACCGTCTAACTGGAAACTGCTTACCTCAAGCACATAATGCCCAAAGGATCCGTCTGCAACACTCATGGCAAAACTATCTCCGATGTTTCCTGCCATATCAACATTTAATCCTGCTGTTTTAAGGATAAAATGTGTTAGCATGGTCGTAGTGGTTTTTCCATTACTTCCGGTAATCCCGATAATATTGGCATCTGTAAACCTAGCCGCAAATTCAATCTCCGAAATAACAGCAATTCCTGACTCGGTGAGAGTCCTGACAATTGGAACTTTATCCGGAATTCCAGGGCTTTTCATCACCAGGTCCGCTTCCAGAATACGAGATTCTGTATGCTTTCCCTCTTCCCATTCAATCTCATGATGTATAAGAACGTCTTTATAATTTTGTTTTACCGAGCCATTATCTGATACAAAAACCTTGTATCCCTGGCGTTTTCCCAGCACTGCCGTTCCAACACCGCTCTCGCCAGCTCCCAAGACCACCAGCTTTTTCATCTAGCGGATCTTGAGTGTGACAATCGATACTATGGCCAGCAGGATACCGACGATCCAAAATCGCGTCACGATCTTGCTCTCGTGATATCCCAACTTCTGAAAATGATGGTGAAGCGGCGACATCTTAAATATTCGACGGCCTTCACCAAATTTCTTCTTGGTATATTTGAAGTAGCTCACTTGCATGACTACAGACAAATTCTCTGCTAGAAAAATCCCGCATAACACGGGTATTAACCATTCTTTACGAACAGCGATGGCAATAACTGCTATTACGCCTCCTATGGTCAATGAACCTGTATCACCCATGAATACCTGTGCCGGATAAGTGTTGTACCACAGGAAACCGATAAGTGCCCCTACGAAGGCTGTGATATAGATGGTAATCTCTTCCACTCTAGGGATGTACATGATGTTGAGGTAATCTGAAAAAATGATATTACCCGAGACCCAGGCAAAAATTCCAAGGGTAAGAACTACTATAGCTGAAGATCCGGCAGCAAGGCCGTCTATCCCATCCGTAAGGTTTGCACCATTGGAAACGGCGGTTATGATAAATATGACAAGCGGAATAAATACCAGCCAGGCGTATTCTGATGCGTTCGGGCTGATCCAGGAGATCAGTTTGGCATAATCGAATTCATTATACTTGACAAAAGGAATGGTGGTTTTGGTGGATTTTTCCTCGTCTTTGAATTGCTTCAACCCATTTGCCGAGTCCACGATCTCTACCTGTTCCGATTTGGGTAATTCTTCCCTGATTGTGACCTGTGGATGGAAATACAATGTGGTCCCGACAATCAATCCGAGGCCTACCTGACCTAAAACCTTAAACCGTCCCTTGAGTCCCTCCTTATCCTTTTTGAACTTTTTAATATAATCATCGATGAATCCGATAATTCCCATCCAAAGGGTGGTAACGATCAGCAGGATGATATAGATGTTTTCTAGTTTACAAAGTAAGAGCACAGGAATAAGGGTCGAGATAATAATGATGATCCCCCCCATAGTAGGAGTTCCGGCCTTCTGCTTCTGACCTTCGAGCCCCAGGTCTCTGATGGTTTCTCCCACTTGTTTCCTCTGAAGAAGCCTTATTATCCGCTTCCCGTAAATTGTGGAAATGAGCAAGGAGAGAATGATGGCCACAGCCGCCCGGAAGGTTATAAAACCGAACAGGGAGGCCCCCGGGAATTGATATTCGTTTTCTAAATATTTGAACAAATAATACAGCATGCTTATTTCTGTAGTTGTTTTAACATCTCCTGCACGATCTTGAAATCATCGAAATCAAAACGCACACCGTTAATTTCCTGGTAACTCTCATGACCCTTCCCCGCAATCAGAATAATATCATTTGGTTGAGCCATCTGGCAGGCTGCCCTGATTGCCTGTTTGCGGTCAACAATTGATAAAGTCCGGCTAAAGTACTGTGGTTCAACCCCTTTCTCCATATCCTTTATAATATCGTCGGGTGATTCTGTTCTTGGATTATCACTGGTGAATATCACTTTGTTGCTCAAACTCGCCGCGATATTGGCCATTAAGGGCCGTTTAGATTTATCCCTGTCTCCACCGCATCCCACAAGTGTTATTAGAGCCTCGTTGTTGGTCCTGACACTATTTATGGTTTCCAAAACATTTCTGAGTGCATCAGGTGTATGTGCATAATCGACTATAGCAGTGATGTTATCATCAGAAACCAGGTACTGGAACCTTCCGCTAACGCTGTCCAACTCACTTATCAGCCTGAGGATCTCAACATTTTCGAGACCTAATAGGTCGGCCGTTCCGTAAATAGCCAGGATGTTATAGGCATTAAAATTCCCGATAAGTTTGGCCCAGACCTCATTTTCATTGATCTTGAGCAACAAACCGCTCAATTGGTTTTCCAGGATCTGACCTCTGTAATCTGCATAGTTCTTGAGGGCGTATGTATATTTCTTCGATTTGGTATTCTGGAGCATGTAAAGGCCGTTTTTATCGTCGGTATTGACCAATGAAAATGCTGTGCCCGGCAGTTGGTCGAAAAATGCCTTTTTCACATCACGGTAAGCCGCGAAGGTCTTATGGTAATCCAGGTGATCATGGGTCAAGTTGGTAAATATCCCACCGGTAAAGACAAGGCCTTCAGTTCTTTTCTGATGAATTCCATGACTGCTCACCTCCATAAAGCAAAACTCTACCCCTTCTGCATTCATGGCGCTGAGATATGCATTAATGGCCAGTGGATCGGGGGTTGTATGGGTTGCACCATATTCCTTGTCGTTCACCATCACCCTTACCGTTGAAAGCAATCCAACCTTATACCCAGCCTTTTTAAAGAGTTGATAAAGCAAGGTGGCGATAGTGGTCTTTCCATTAGTTCCGGTAACTCCTATAAGCTTGAGATTTTCCGAGGGAACCCCGTAATAATTAGAGGCCATTATTGCCAATGCTTTAGCCGAATCATCAACTTCTATGTATGTAACTCCGTCTCTCAACTCCTCAGGCAGGATTTCACATATTACTGCAGTCGCCCCGCGGTCGAGGGCGGAACCTATATAAGAATGCCCGTCTGAAACCGTACCTTTTACCGCTACGAAGGCTTCTCCTTTGGAGACCGCCCTGGAGTCGAATTGAATTCCATTGAGATCAATTCCAGTGCTCCCGACCACTGCATTGAGATTCACCTTGTATAATATGTTCTTCAGTTCACTCAAAGCAGTTCCAGGATAATTGTTTGACCTTTGGCTAATTTTGTTCCTACTGGCACCGATTGCTTATACACTTTGCCCCGGCCAGATAATTCTACTACCACCCCCATATTTTCCAGAATAGAGAGCGCATCCATGCCGGGAGCTCCGGTCAGATCGGGCATGATGGTTTTATATTTTTGTGCGATTGCATAATAGTCTTCAAAATCCTCTTCGATTTCGGGAACAGCTTCATTCAGATTGTCTATTTCATCCTTCAAAGGGGTATCGGTATATATTTTCTGTGCAATCTTCTTAAAAACCGGCCCTGACACATCAGCACCGTAATAGCCTACACTCTTGTCCGGCTCATGGATAACAACAATACAGGAATATTTAGGCTCTTCGGCAGGAAAGAAACCTGCAAATGAGGATATGTAGTTCAACATGTCTTTATCCCTGTAATCCTTTTGGCAGGTACCGGTTTTTCCTGCCATGGAAAAGTTTTCAGAATAAAGCCTGTGACCTGTTCCGTGCTCTTTCTCTACAACGTTTACCAACAGTTGCTTCAGTTTTTTTATGGTTTCAGGAGAACACAACTGCTTGTCTATTACCTCCTTATCAAAATATTCGATGCTGTTACCAAATTCTTTAACTTCCTTCAGAAAACGCGGTCTTACCATCACACCATCATTGGCGATGGCATTGTAGAAGGTGAGAGTCTGCAACGGGGTAAATGAAACTCCATAGCCATAGGCCATCCAGGGCAATGAAAGACCACTCCACATGCCGTCTTTCATTCCCGGATCCGGAATAAAAGGCTCTCCCTCTCCTATAATCGGCAGATCGAGCTTTTTGTGAAGATGCATATCTTTAAGTCGCTTTACGAACTGCTTGGGGTTGTCTTTGTACTTTTCATAGATGGCTTTAACGATACCGGTGTTGGAAGACACCTCAAAGGCCTCGGATACTGATATCTTACCATAGCCTCCATTACGGGAGTCCCTTACATAATTGTTATAGAATCTAACTCTTCCCCCTTCGGTATCTACCACATCACTTGTGTCAACCACTTTATCCTCGAGAGCAGCAGCAAGAGCCATCAGCTTGAAGGTAGAGCCGGGTTCATGGCTTTCCCAAACCGCGTAGTTTCTCCTTTCATAATATTTCCCCGATGAACTTTTACCAAGGTTGGAGATGGCTTTTACCTCCCCAGACTTCACATCCATCACCACAACGCAGCCATGATCGGCCTTGTAGTATTCCAATTGTTCGAGCAGCGCATGATGAGCGATATCCTGGATATTGACATCGATGGTTGTATAAACATCATAACCGTCCTTCGGTTCTATCTGGTTATAATCTTCGATAGGCTTCCATTGGCCTTTGCCGATTCTCTGTTTGAGCCTTCTTCCATCTGAACCTCTTAAATACATTTCCCCGAAGGCACCATCTATACCGGGACGAGTAACATTCCCCTGATCGTCTATCCTTTCATAACCTATGGTTCTTTGAGCGATTCCGCCCATAGGGTGTTCCCGTTTGGTAGTTTGTTCCACGATCAGTCCGCCGCGAAACGCACCCAGGCTTAGTAGCGGAAAACTTCTGAATCTGAGGTAATCTGTATAGCTCAGGTTTCTGGCTAGCAGTACATAGCGATTTTTATTGGCTCGTGCCTTTCTCAGCTTTTGAAGAAATTGGCCGGCAGGGGTCCCATGGAAAGCCGCCAATGAGTCGGCCAATGCAGAAATATTTGCTTTAAAAGTCTTTTGAGTTGGTGTAATGGCATCAAAGCGTATGTCGTATTTTGGAACGGAAGTGGCAAGCAAGCTGCCGTCTGAAGCATAGACATTACCCCGATTAGCAGGAATAACCACATTCTTTATGGTGCGTTCTTCTGCCAGTCCGCGATAGACATCACCCTGGACAAACTGAATCTTGAATAACTTGAAGACCACAATTAGGGCGAAGATGAACATACATCCTGCAATAAAATATAAACGGTTCAATATGTTCCTGTCTTTAGTGTCCAACCTTATCCATTAGTTTTGTGATCTGACGTAAACCTTCACAGGGGGTTTCCCCGAAGGCACTATGGCCTTTTCTGCCAGAGCCCTTCTGACATTCGATTCCATTTTTAAACGCATAAGTTTTGAGCGACCTTCAACAAACAGAGATCTCAACTCTTTTACTTCCTCATTGAGCTGGGCGATCTTATGAACCTTGCTGTCGGCACTATGCGAGCTGGCTATCATGATGATAGCCAGAAATGAAAGGAACAGAATAAGGCGCCAATTCTTAAACGAATCATCGCTAATGAGAAACGTTCCCCTTAAAACACTGTATATGCTCTTCTTCACCATTAAATGCGTTCTGCTATTCTCAATCTTGCGCTCCTGGCCCTGTTATTCTCCTTTATCTCATCCCCGGAAGGAAATATCAATTTCCCTATTCGCCTGAACGGCACCTCAACGTGTCCGAAAACATCTTTTTCAGGTTCGCCTTCAAACAACCCATTCCTGATAAACCTTTTGACTAACCTATCCTCCAGAGAGTGATAGGAAATCACGCTAAGTCGACCACCGGGCTTCAGCAGATCAACCGTCTGCACAAGGAACTCCTTTAGCGCTTCCAGCTCCTGGTTTACTTCAATCCGTACAGCCTGGTAGATCTGGGCCAGCATTTTATTTTCACGTCTCTTAGGTAAATGAGGGGCGAGTACAGCGTTTAGTTCAGAAGTGGTTTTAATGGGTTTTTCCTTTCTGCTCTCAGCAATGACCCTTGCAAATACAGGTGCCATTCTGAGTTCACCGTATTGATAGAAGATAGATTTGAGTTGGGCTTCATCATAGTGATTGATGATCTCGAAGGCGGAAACGGCCTGCTCCTGGTTCATTCTCATGTCGAGTTTGCCTTCAAGGCGGGTTGAAAAACCTCTAGAAGCTTCATCGATCTGGTGAGACGAGATACCAAAATCAGCAAGGATACCATCCACCTGGGTAATACCATGAAGCCTTAAGAACCTTTTCATATGTCGGAAATTCTCTTCGATAAGGAGAAAGCGATCATCGTCAATGACATTGATAACCGCATCTCTATCCTGGTCAAATGCTATGAGTTTTCCATGGTCTCCGAGTAATTCAAGGATGGCGCGGCTGTGTCCGCCACCACCAAAAGTGGCGTCAAGGTAAACACCATGTGGTTTAACAGCCAAACCCTCAACAGACTCGGTCAATAAAACCGGTTTATGATATATCGTCATGATCATCCTGTCCCATTACTTCCTCAGCCAGATCAGCAAAGTCAATTGCCGCATCGTCAATGGCCTGTTCATATTTGTTCTTGTCCCATATTTCGACGATGTTCACAGCTGCTGAGAGGACAACATCTTTCGAAATACCGGCAAAATTGACAAGGTCTTTAGGAACAAGAAACCTTCCGGAGGCGTCCAGTTCCAAAACACGAACCCCTGCCGTAAAGCGCCGGATAAAGTCATTGTTCTTTTTCTTGAATCGATTCAGCTTGTTGACCTTGGCCATCAGGGATTCCCATTCGTTCATGGGGTATAGTTCGAGGCATGGTTGGAAAACGGCACGTTTCAGAACAAATCCTTGTTCGAAGCCTGAAGCCAGCTGCTTCTTCAAGGAAGAAGGAAGCATCACACGACCTTTGGCATCTGCTTTACACTCGTATGTTCCGATTAAAGTTTTCAAGGATTAGGCTTGGTTTTACCGTATTAGCACCAAATCTAATAAAAAAATTACCACTTTTTACCACTTTTTACCACTTTGTTGATAATTTTCTGCAAAGCGCCGGCTTTAGCCGATTAATCGCGGAGATTTAGAGGGATACCTCCCTATAGTGAGAACGTAATTGAAATGAGGATTTGCGTTAATAAACCCTTAATATTTTATCCGTGAATTTCATCAATCTGATATTGCCATAACAGGATCAATTCCTTGTATTCACCTTTGCAATTAGGGCTGAACTTCCCCGGTTTCATCCTGCGAATAAATAAAAATCCGTAGATTTGCCATTGAATTTTTGGAGTTCATATTTTATGGCGGACCTAAAAAAAGAGGGGCATTACAGTTATTACGAGGTAGGTGAAGGAACACCCATTATCATTCTTCACGGACTGATGGGTGGGTTAAGCAATTTCGATGCTGTTGCAGATTTCTTCAGTAAAAATGGTTACAAGGTTGTTATTCCTGAATTACCTATTTATACCATGTCCCTGATTAAAACGAATGTCAAGAGTTTTGCGACCTATCTAAAGGATTTCATCGAGTACAAGGGATTTCAGGAGGTGATTCTTCTGGGCAATTCACTTGGCGGACATATCGGACTATACCATACCAAACTATTCCCGAAGAAAGTTAAAGCCCTTGTAATAACCGGAAGCTCCGGATTATATGAGAGTGCCATGGGAAGTGGTTATACGAAGAGAAGTGATTATGAAGTGATCAAGAAGAAAGCACAGGAAGTATTTTATGACCCTGCGGTTGCCACAAAAGAGCTGGTTGACGAAGTTTATGAAACCGTTAATGACCGCAACAAACTGGTAAAGACACTGGCCATTGCCAAAAGTGCGATCCGTCATAATATGGCGAAGGACCTGCCAGACATGTATACGCCCACCTGTATCATCTGGGGACGGAACGATACGGTTACCCCTCCCGAGGTTGCAGAGGTATTTCACGAACTTCTCTCTGATTCAGACTTGTACTGGATTGATAAGTGCGGACATGCCGCTATGATGGAACATCCTGACGAATTTAACAGGATCCTGCTCCAGTGGCTGAAGGATCGCGGATTTTAACTTTTGTTATGCTGATCAAATCTGCTGAATTCGTTGTCAGCAACCAGGATGTTTCCAAATGTCCTGATTCCAGCCTTCCGGAATATGCATTCATAGGAAGAAGCAACGTTGGTAAATCGTCACTGATCAATATGCTGACATCCAGGAAAAACCTGGCCAAAACATCGGGTAAACCGGGAAAAACCCAGCTGATCAATCATTTTCTCATCAATGAGACATGGTACCTGGTTGACCTCCCGGGATATGGTTATGCGAAGGTATCGAAGAAGGCCAAGAGAAGCTTCCAGAAATTTATCACTGATTATTTTGAGCGGCGCAGGCAACTGGTAAGTGCATTTGTCTTAATTGATATAAGGCATGAACCCCAGAAGATAGACCTTGAATTCATGAGATGGCTTGGAGAGAATCAAATTCCCTTTTCCATCATTTTTACTAAAGCCGACAAGCTGAGTTCGGGCAAAATAGAACTGAATATCGAGTTATACATGGATCGGTTAAGAGAGGATTGGGATCCTTGCCCCAATTATTTCATCACTTCCGCAGCGAACAAATCTGGCCGGGAAGAACTTCTTGATCATATCGATTCAATCAATAAATCGCTTCGGGATTAATCCAAAACAAAATCCAGAACTTTTCCTGTGGACATATTAGGAAAGCTTATTCCTAACAAAGACGAAATTGTAGGAGCAACATCTATTATTTCTGTCCTGATATCGGTACTTCCGGGCTTGATTCCAAAACCATAAAATATCAATGGCACATGGGTGTCATAATTAAATCCTGATCCATGATGAGACCCTGTATTATTACTGGAAATAAATCCGGGATAATATACTATCAAAATATCTCCTGAGCGCAGTTCATGAAAACCGTTCTGAAGCATACGACCAATTCCCGGACCAAAATCCCTCGCCCTCATGGAATGGGCAGAATATGCCAGCATAACTTCAGGATAAGTTGAGACCTCTCTTGCTATTTCTTCCTGAACACGAACAAGGTCGAGCTTCAATTCCACGATTTTTTCGCGATTCAGGAAAACCTGCTCATTACTCATGGACTGAATAATATCGGTAGTTCCATAAGATTTCATGAGAAAGTTTGTAAGGTTACCAAGGGAATTAATATTGAATAATCTCGGTTGACTTTTAGCAACATTATAATCGATATAGCCGGCAGGAATCTTATTATCCCTGAGATAGGAGGGTACATCTACGGCACCGTGATCAGATGTCAGGAACAGGACATATTCCTCAGGCCCAATGTACTCGTCAAGGTAATTTAAAAGGCGTTCAATTTCTTTATCCAATCTCAGATAGACATCCTGAATTTCCTTGGAATTGGCCCCGAAATTATGCCCGACGTAATCGGTACTCGAGTAACTCACTGTCAGAACGTCTACATGCTCATCCTTACCGAGATTCTCTTCCCTGATGGCTGCCAGCGTAAAATCAGTTATCATGCTATTTCCGAAGGGTGAGGATTTTATTATATCATATCCTTTGTTTTGTTCTTTTAATTCATTCAGATCGTAGGGAAAAGTCGCCGTTTTTTTACCAAAAAATCCGCCTTCATATTCATTCAGGTCCGGTCCGCTTTCAACGTATTGTTCAATCGGATATAGCGTATTCCAGACTTGCATATGGGAATCTATAATTCCTGAACTGTTAAATTCCTTCACCCACCCGGGTAATTCCTGCATGTAATAAGAACTCGAGACAAATTGTCCTTCATCTCTTCCATAAAACCAATAAGCAGCATTGGCGGAATGACCAGCCGGAAGAACTGCTCCGCGATGCTTTATTGATATCCCGATTGTTTTTCCTTTCATTTGAGTAAAAAGCCTGTTCTCATCCGAGAAAGTAGTGCCAATCATTAAACGAGGGGACATCTGACCTTCTTCTGATGTGGTTCCCAGGGGGGTGGTGCCATAATCTCTTGTACAGTAAATCGACTTATTCTCGTACCTGTCAAACCAGGAATTTCCGATTATGCCGTGATTATTTGGTGTTGTCCCCGTAAAGATTGAAGCATGACCCGGCCCGGTCTTGGTCGGGATGTAATTGAAATGGTTATTCCGGCAATTAAATCCATAGTTTATCAATCTTTTAAAGCCACCATCCCCGTATTTCGATTCAAAACGGGTGAGGAAATCATACCGCATCTGGTCTACAACTATCCCTACCACCAGCTTAGGCCTTTCGGTCGATATCTGGTCTGAAGATGGCAGACCGGGATCGGAAGGAGTGTTAACAGCAAGACATGAAACCCCCAGCAGTAAAACTACCAGCATGGATAAAAATCGATTCATTCTTCTCAATTTTGGGTACATCTCAAAAATAAGGTTTTTGAACGATCTTAAGCCGAATTAACATCAATTTAGCAATAGATTTTTATACTTTAGCGGTAATTATTGGGTATGACATCTATTGAAAATATCGGGAAATATTTCTTGATGATCGCGGAAATGTTCCGAAAGCCAACCAAGTGGTCGGTCATGAGAAATCTGATCCTCAAAGATATCGATGACCTCATTGTAGGCTCCCTTGGTATTGTGGCATTCATCTCCTTTTTCGTAGGAGGTGTTATCACGATTCAGACAGCCCTGAATATCAGCAATCCCCTGATACCGAAATATCTGGTGGGATTCGCAACCAGGCAGTCTGTTATCCTGGAATTCGCTCCAACCTTTACCTCCATTATCATGGCAGGTAAAGTAGGCTCCTTCATCACATCCAGCATCGGAACCATGCGAGTTACGGAACAGATCGATGCTCTTGAGGTAATGGGTATCAATTCTCTCAACTATTTGGTTTTTCCCAAGACAATAGCCCTGATGTTCTATCCTTTCGCCATAGCGATCGGAATGTTTCTCGGAGTTCTTGGTGGAATGGCAGCATGTGTTTTTGGAGGATATACGTCCTTAGAGGATTACATACTTGGCATACAGACCGATTTCGACGGTTTTCATATGACCTACTCTTTTATAAAGACTTTTGTATTCGCATTTGTCCTGGCTACCATACCTTCTTTCCATGGCTATTACATGAAGGGGGGAGCTCTGGAAGTGGGAAAGGCGAGTACAACCGCATTCGTATGGACCTCGGT
>JBFKFP010000037.1:0-20881 GCA_041618535.1 Flavobacteriaceae bacterium | reverse complement strand
CTTCCATCGCCATCTTTGATGGGTTTATCAGCTGCTGGGATGAGAAGTACAGAAGCAACCTGGTGAGGCCTGAGACCTTGATCAACAATTATATAGACGATCAATGGGAGCCCATACTTCAAACTCCGCCATTCCCCGAATATCCCAGTGGTCATTCGGTGGTATCCGGAGCTTCTTCCATAGTGCTTACATCCATATTTGGCGAGAATTTTTCTTTTGATGACGACACCGAGCAGCCCTACGGATTACCTGTCAGGTCTTTTCCTTCATTTATTGACGCTGCCAAGGAGGCTGCTATCAGCCGCTTATATGGAGGAATTCATTATATGGCCGCCATAGACAATGGTGTGGATCAGGGATTCCAGATCGGGGAACTCGTAGCTTCAACCTTAAACATGAAGAATTAGAATGTCGCGGAAGTCTGTCCTCCTGCTGTTAACTACGTTAATAATACTGGTTCTGTGCTGGTATTTTTTTATCAAGGACTACAACTATAAGATAACTTTCCAGACACCTCATGCGCCCGGGACGGTTTACTCGGCCATTCACGAGGTTAGTCAATGGAAAGAAGAAGGCTTGGACTCGATCTATATCAGGTCTAAAACACCCTTCAAATCAATTACCCATCGGTTACATTATGGTGATTCATTGTTCCAGGTTGAGTGGCAGATAGACCGAATCGATGATTCCCTTACACGGGTAACAGCCCTTGCAAAGGATTTAAAGAACTCTTTTAAACAAAATTTATTTGTTCCCTTCAAGAAGAACGCCTTTGTAACGAGAAATATCAGAAATGCCGAAAGCCTGATGAATGGACTTTACGTTCATGCAGGAAAGTATAAAGTACGGATTGAAAGTACAGAGTTGGTTGATGTGCCCTCCCAGTTCTGTGCCTATATAACTATTGAATCTGATATCTTTGAAAAGGGAAAATCCATGATCTCCAATGTAGGCTTGATCATGAATTACCTCAAGGGCAATGAAATCGAAATAACGGGTGACCCTTTTTTGATTGTCCAGGACTGGGATCAAGCCAGTACCCGAATCAAATATGATTTCTGCTTTCCGATCAAAAAATTAAACAACTTCCCGGAGACCGAGGTGATAAAATTCAAAAACACTGATGGATTTAAGGCTTTAAAAGCTATATTTAATGGCAATTACAGATTGTCTGATCGCGCATGGTATGAATTGATCGACTTTGCAGAGAGCCGTGGAATGCGAGTTCGACAAAGACCTTTCGAGATATACAGGAATGATCCCCATGAAGGAGGTGATGAGTTAAAATGGATAGCTGAAGTATATCTTCCTGTGGAGGAATAAACCTGCCCCTGAGAACATAGCTAACTCACACTGCATCGAATGTTATTCGAGGGTGTATCGTTTATACCTGATCTATGATTAAAAAGCCTAGACTCTCCTTTTGGCAGATCTGGAATATGAATGTCGGTTTTTTCGGGATTCAGTTCAGTTTTGGCCTTCAGCAAACCGCGATCAATCCCATATTTTCCTTTCTCGGTGCTCATCATGATGAATTGCCACTCTTAAACCTTGCCGGACCTGTTACTGGTTTACTCATTCAGCCGCTTATCGGAGCCATTTCCGATAAGACCTGGAGTCCGAAATGGGGTGGCCGGAGAAAGCCTTTTTTCCTGATCGGTGCCATTGCCGCAAGTATCTGTCTCTTCGCCTTTCCATACAGCCCCGAACTTTGGTTTGCTGTTGGCCTGTTATGGATATTGGATGCAGGTAATAACACGGCCATGGAACCCTACCGGGCGTTTGTGGGTGATAAATTGCCGGATGATCAGTTAACCTATGGCTATCAAATGCAAAGTCTTTTTGTAGGTGCAGGAATAACATTGGCAAACTTTTCGCTTTTTCTTTTCCAGGATTGGTTCAGTGTTCCGGTTGAGCCGGGTGGATTGTGTGGTGGGGAAGAAATGGTGACCGCTATCCCGAGGTGGGTATATTACTCTTTCTTCCTGGGTGCCGTTGCCTCTATCGGAACAGTACTCTGGTCTGTATGGAAAACCCCTGAAATCCCTCCCTCCGATGAAGAACTTAAGGAGATCAAAGAGTTCAATAAGGACAAACCCAATCCATTGATCCAAATTCTTTCCGTATTGGTGGTTCTTTTAACATTGCCCATTGCCATCGGCTTTGTTATCGGGTATTTTGTGCCAGGACTAATGGAGAATTACAATTTACTGGTTTTGGTCATCCTGGGCCTTGCCCTTATATGGGTATGGTTTCTCTACCGGCAGATCAAGGACCACCCAGATAATCCAAGGGTAAGAAAAATAGGGGCTCTGCTGGCTCCATTTATTGAGACCACTGAAGCGATAAGTGAAATGCCTAAGCTAATGTGGGTGCTCTCAGGTGTATATTTTTTCCAATGGTACGCCTTATTTTGTTACTGGCAGTTTATAACGCCTATGTTGCGTTCCAGTCTCTACGGGATATCCAATTCGGATACCGAGCGTTTCGAAGGCATCATGGAGGCCTGTAATTCAGGTGCTCCGATCAGCTCTACAGACATGGCCTTTGCAGAAAATGTACAAGGGCTTGCAGAGCAAGCCCTGGCTCAGACCGGCCTTATGAACGGCACGTACAATTTCGTGACCATGATAACAGCCCTTGCCCTGGTGCCTTTGGCAAGGAAGATCTCCTCTAAAGGGGTTTATGTCCTGGCACTTATTGGAACTTCGATAGCCATGTTATCGATGCCTTTCATAAATGATGAATATATACTTTTAGCTCCGATGATCTTATTTGGTATTGGCTGGGCCGCCATGATGGGTATCCCCTATTCAATGGTCTCGAAGGTAATACCAGAAGATAGACGTGGTGTTTATATGGGAATCGTTAATATGATGATCGTTATCCCGATGCTGATCCAGACGGTTTCCTTTGGGCCCGTGGTTAAGCACCTGTTGGATAACAGCGCCGTCAACGCAATTTTATTTGGCGGGGTGTTCTTTGCAATAGCATCAATTTTAGCATTACGATTAAAAGTAACAAAAGAATAATTCGGTAAAATGAAGAACTTTGGAATAAAATTTTCGCTTTTCCTTATCTATTTTGTCTTTGCTGCCCTTTTGAACAGCGTCGGCATACTGGTAGAACGCTCACAAGAGGTATATGGCGTCCTAAAACAGGATGCAGCAATTCTGGAGCCATTTAAGGACCTGTCCATCGCATTTGTATCATTTGTGATTGGATCATTCCTTCCAAAACTCGGATATAAACGCGGCATGCTGATAAGCCTTGCTGTAGTCTTTATCGGCTGTCTGGGCATGTATTTCGGGAATTCCTTCTGGGCCGTAAAAATCCTTTTCGCCTGTGTCGGGATGAGCT
Source organism: Flavobacteriaceae bacterium (assembly GCA_041618535.1). GTDB lineage: Bacteria > Bacteroidota > Bacteroidia > Flavobacteriales > Flavobacteriaceae > SHLJ01. Next base: position 17,521 of record JBFKFP010000037.1, on the reverse strand, counting down.
TCGCTGTGGTAAAAGTGGCTGTATATGCACTTATCGGGTTTGTCACCGATTCCAAAAAATCGCATAGCCAGTTTATGAGCCTGATCGAAACCGTCTTTATGGTAGGTATCATTTTCATGTATGTGGTTTTTCCACTGTTTTTTGATGAACATGATAATAATGCCTGGCTGAAAGGTTATTTACTGATGGCTGCTATTATTGCGGTCTCTTTCCTTATCATTCTCTTTTCCAAATTTGATATCAAAGTGGAGCTCTCGGGGAATTCCATGATAGATGATTTCAAAGCCATGTTCAGGCTCTTTCTTAACCCGCTGATCTGGACATTTGCAATCTTTGCTTTTTTCTATGTTATGACCGAACAGGGAATAATGACATGGTTGCCAACATTCAATAAAGAAACGCTGAACCTGGTCCCCAAACTGGCTACTCAGATGGCCGTGATACTTATGATATCTTACGCTGTTGGACGTTTTATTACCGGCATGCTGGTGAAGTCGATCAAATGGACTTATATCTCCCTTTTTGGGCTATTTGGTGCAGCCGCGCTCGTGTTGATAGTGCTTCCAATGGCAAAGAATGTAAGTGTTACTGAAGTAAGCACCATGGCCGATCTGCCTTTGGTTTCTTACCTCTTCCCTATGATCGGTCTTTTCCTGGCACCTTTATATCCCCTTGTAAGCTCTACTGTTCTATCAGGGGTGGAAAAAGATCAGCACAGTCCGCTGGCAGGAATCCTTGTGTTCTTCTCTGCTGTTGGTGGAACCTCAGGGTCCCTGATCATCGGTTATATGTTCGACCGTTTTGGCGGTGATAAAGTTTTCTATCTATCACTCATCCCCATGGCGGTTATCCTGGTCACTCTTCTTCGTTTAAACCGAATGGTTAAAATTCCGTCATGATATTTAAACTACCTATTGAAGAAACTTTATATCGCCTTCTCAAGCAGGAGGACACAGATGGTGATAAAAAGATCACTATTGAAGATAAGGGCCCGGGCGCCTTTAAGATAATGTCAACAACAGGCCAGTCATACCTCCTGCAGGGTACATATCATCTGTCTAACCTGTTACAGGAGCTTGTAATTGCGAAAAACCAGGGAAATTCAGAAGCGATCATCCCTGTTGAGAAACTGGAGGAGCCTCCTGTAGATCGGGTGTCTCGCATGATCAGGGATTATTATTGGCGGGGGCTGACCCGAAAAATGGATGCTGAAGGGATAGAACCATTGATCAAGGATACCAAAAATGAAAGCCTGGCCTCAGATATTCTCAGGATTTACATCCCCAGTACCGACCCTGTTGCTTTAGACTATTACCAAAAACTTGAGAAAGATTTTCCCGTAAAGGCCATAGAGCTGCCTGAAAATATTAGTCCGGAATATGTAAAGGGCATTAATGATAAGCCCGGGATCCTGGCGCTAAAGCTTGAAGCTAAAAACGGCACTACCAAAGGAGTGCCATTTGTAGTGCCCGGGGGGCGATTCAACGAGATGTATGGCTGGGACAGCTACTTTGAATCGGTTGGACTACTGCTCGATGGCAAAACTGACCTGGCTAAGGCCATGGCTGACAATTTTCAGTATGAAATTGAGCACTATGGAAAGATATTGAACGCAAATCGTTCCTATTATCTTACCCGCACCCAGCCGCCTTTCTATACAAGCCTTATCCGTGAGGTCTATGAGCAGACGGGAGACAGGGATTGGCTGAAATCCCATCTTAAAACGGCCTTAAAGGAATATGAAACAGTGTGGATGGTTGAAGGAAAGCGATTGACCGAAAACGGGCTGAACCGGTATCTGGCAGAAGGGATAGGTATCCCCCCGGAATGCGAAGAGGGTCATTATGATGCGGTTCTGAAACCTTTTGCCGACAGTTACCAGCTTGATCTGCACGAATTCACCAGGCGCTATGAGGAGGGTATTTTAAAGATCCCTGAGCTTGATGATTACTTTGTTCATGACCGCAGTGTCAGGGAGTCTGGCCATGACACCTCATACAGGATCGACGGTAATTGCGCAGATCTAAACCTGGTTGAGCTTAACGCCATGCTTTATAAGTATGAGACAGATTTTGCCGATCTCATTCGCGCAGAATTCGGCGGATCATTGAACGGCTATACATCTGCGTATTGGCTTGAACAGGCTGAAAAACGACGAGAATTGGTTGATAAATATTTGTGGGATGCTGAAAAGGGCATGTATTTCGATTACGACCATGTTAATCGAAAGCGGTCGGGATTTGTAGCTGCAACCACACTCTCACCGATGTGGGCAGGTATGTGTTCTCCAAGACAAGCTGAATTCCTTGTAAATAAGGCGCTGCCACTGCTTAAGGAAAAAGGTGGAATTGCGGGATGTTCAAAGGAAAGCGTTGGGCAAATATCAGCCAAACGTCCACAGCGGCAATGGGATTATCCGAACGGCTGGGCACCTCATCAAATGATGGCCTGGAAAGGATTGATCCATTACGATTACAAACAACAGGCCCAGGAATTGATTTATCGCTGGTTGTTCATGATTACCAGGAATGCTGTTGACTATAACGGAACAATCCCAGAGAAATATGATGTAGTTGAGGCAACCCACAAGGTCTTTGCGGAATATGGGAATGTAGGCACGGAATTCGAATACATTACCCAGGAAGGGTTTGGCTGGATGAACGCCTCTTACCAGTATGGGCTTAGTTTACTTAATTCCGATCTCAGAAATCAGCTTAACCAATTAACCGATCCGGAAACGCTTTTTTAACTTTGCGCCATCATGTAAAAAATGACTGCTATGATTAGAAAGCATATGCTGGAGTTACTCGAGAAAACTCCCGAATATGACTTCATCGTTATTGGCGGCGGTGCCAGCGGGCTGGGAGTCGCGGTAGATGCCGTAAGCCGGGGATACAAAACAGCACTTTTTGAGGGTATCGATTTTGCAAAAGGCACCTCCAGCAGAAGTACCAAACTTGTTCATGGAGGTGTTCGTTACCTGGCACAGGGAAATATAAGACTGGTTATCGAAGCCCTCAGGGAACGCGGATTAATAAGAAAGAACGCGCCGCATCTTTTCAGGAATCTGGAGTTCGTTATTCCCAATTACGATTGGTGGGGAGGAATTTATTATGGGATTGGCCTAAAAGTTTACGATCTGCTGTCGGGCCGTCTTAGCCTCGGAAAATCCAATTTGGTAAGTCGCAAAAAAGTAAAGGAAAAAATAATCACTCTTAATCATGATGCCCTCAAAAGCGGGGTGATCTATAAGGACGGTCAATTCGATGACTCCAGGTTGGCGATCAACCTCGCTCAGACCATCGCTGATCTAGAAGGTACCGTAATAAACCATATGAAGGTCGTCGATTTTTTGAAGGATGAAACCGGCCTAATTAGAGGAGTGATTGCCAGGGATGAGGAAACAGGAGAAGAAATTAAGGTTTACAGCAAGATAGTTATCAATGCTACCGGTGTTTTCGCCAACAAGATCCTGAAGTTGAATGGCAGGAAAAAACATGCTCTGAAAGTCGTTCCAAGCCAGGGTATCCATCTTGTACTGGACCAGGAGTTTCTTCCGGGAGATCAAGCCCTGATGATACCGAAAACCAGTGACGGAAGGGTCTTATTCGCTATTCCCTGGCATGGGAAGGTCGTGGTTGGCACCACTGACACACCAATTGATAAACCAAGCTATGAACCGGTAGCCCTTGATGATGAGGTTGAATTCGTTTTGAACACAGCTTCGAATTATTTAACCAAAACGCCGGAAAGAAAGGATGTCCGATCGGTATTTGCCGGCCTGAGGCCCCTGGTGGCGCCAGAGGGTGATAAATTGAATACCAAGGAGATTTCCAGGGGGCATCAGGTCCTGGTGTCTGAAACCGGGTTGATCTCCATTCTTGGCGGAAAATGGACCACTTACAGACAGATGGCCGAGGAAGTGGTCAACACTGCTCTGAAAGAAAGTAATTTGCCGTTTAAGGACTGTATAACACGAACCCTACCTATCCATGGTTTTTCTACAAATCCGGATAATGGAGTTTATTCTATCTATGGCAGTGACGCAGAGAAACTTCAGGCCTTGATCGAAAGTAATGACGCACTTTCAGAACCTGTTCATCCCGATTATCCTTTTACCAGGGCGCAGGTTGTTTGGGCTGTCAGGGCCGAGATGGCGAGAACTGTTGAAGACGTCCTTGCGCGCCGTGTCAGGCTTTTGTTCCTTGATGCCAAAGCAGCATCTGAATCTGCTGAAATCGTAGCCGATCTTATGGCAGAGGAGCTGGGATATGATTCATCCTGGAAAAACGAGCAGTTGGCTGCTTTCAGGTCTCTGGCCAGCCAGTATTTATTAAAATAGGGTTATGAGAAAACGTTTTATTCTGGCTCTTGACCAGGGCACAACATCAAGCAGATCGATCCTTTTTGATAAAGTGGGAGCTATTCGTGGTACGTCCTGGGAAGAATTCAGGCAGATTTTTCCCAGGCCCGGCTGGGTAGAGCATGATCCGAATAATATCTGGGAGTCTCAACTCCGAACCATCAAGGATGTTCTTAGTAAAGAGGGAGTGCACGTTTCAGAAGTGGATGCTATCGGGATTACGAACCAGCGTGAAACTACCATGATCTGGGACCGTGAAACCGGTTTGCCGTTATCCAATGCCATTGTCTGGCAGGACCGAAGAACGGCCGCGTTTTGCGATGAACTGAAAGAAAAGGGATATTCAGAAAAAATACAATCGAAGACGGGGTTAGTAATTGATGCTTATTTTTCCGCCACCAAGTTAAAATGGCTGCTTGACCATGTGGAGGGAGCCAGGGAAAAAGCAGAAAGTGGACAACTATGTTTCGGAACGGTTGACAGCTGGTTGGTCTACAAACTAACAGGGGGGAAAATTCACATAACAGATGTATCTAATGCCAGCAGGACCATGCTCTATAATATTACAGAATTACGATGGGATGCCGAGCTGTTAGCTATTTTTGATATTCCTAAAAGCGTCCTGCCTGAAGTGAGGGAAAGTTCAGAGATTTACGGCCAGACCGAAGAATCACTCCTGGGACATCCCATTCCTATCGCCGGAATAGCCGGAGATCAGCAGGCCGCCTTATTCGGCCAGCTCTGTATTAAAGAGGGAATGGCTAAAAACACATACGGAACCGGTTGTTTCCTGCTAATGAATACGGGGGATAAACCAATCCGATCTAAGCACAAACTTCTGACCACAATTGCCTGGGCCATCGATGGTAAAACCCAATATGCTTTGGAGGGCAGTGTTTTTGTTGGCGGTGCTGCAGTACAATGGATAAGGGATGGACTGAATCTGATCGAGAATGCCCGGGAGATCGAATCCTTGGCTTCGTCTGTAAAGGATAATGGCGGGGTGGTTTTTGTCCCGGCCTTAACCGGCCTGGGCGCACCACATTGGGACCCCTATGCCAGAGGTGCCCTCTTTGGGCTCACTCGCGGTACAAATCAAGCTCATATTGCTCGTGCAACCCTTGAGGGCATTGCCTGCCAGGTTCACGATATAGTGCGGGCAATGGAGGCTGACTCAGGGCAAGCCTGTACAGAGCTGCGGGTAGACGGCGGGGCATCTGCCAATAACCTGCTAATGCAGATTCAATCCGATCTATTCCGATTTAAGGTGGTGCGCTCAAAAATCCAGGAAACCACTGCCCTGGGCGCGGCATATCTTGCCGGTCTGGCAAGCGGTTTTTTCTCCTCCATAGAGGACCTCGAGACACAGTGGGGCATTGATCGGAACTTTTCACCAGGAAACGAGCAGTACGCCGATCAAATTCTACAGAATTGGGAAAAAGCAGTTGACCGGTCTAAAAACTGGTTGAGCTCTTAAAGGTTTCTTTTAAGTATTAAACCTTGCCAGGGCAATAAGCGTCCATTAAACGAATTCTCATTATAATTTGAAATCCCGACATTATATTTGTCAAAATCACAGTCAATGTTTACCGGGGTTTCCCCATCGCTAAAATTCAGAAGCACCAGAAACTCCTCTTCATCATTCCACCGTTGGTACACAAACAAGGATTCATGTTCGGGTGCCATATCAGCGTAATCACCATAGACCAAACATTGATTTTCCTTTCTGAATGTTATCATTTTCCTGTAAAATTTCAGGATAGAATCGGGATCATCCTCCTGTGAAGCCACGTTGATAAAGGGGAAATTCGGATTTGCTTTTAACCAGGGTGTTCCCGAGGTGAAACCGGCATTTTCAGTAGAGTCCCATTGCATGGGCGTCCTGGCATTGTCCCGGCTTTGTTTGTGCACTAATTTCATAAAAGCCTTCATATCTCTGCCCTGAGCCTTTGCTTCCTTCCAACTGTTCAGGGTTTCGACATCATTATAATCATCGATATCCGGGAAAGCGACATTCGTCATTCCGATTTCATCCCCCTGATAAACATAAACTGTTCCTCTCATGCTCATAAGCAACATGACCAGCATTTTAGAGGATTCTTTCCAAAAATTGGTATCATTCCCGAAGCGGCAAACCATGCGTGAAAAATCATGGTTCCCCAGAAAGATACTTCCCCAGCCCCTGCCTTTGAGCCGGGCATCCCATAAAGAAAAAACCTCTTTAAAGCGCAGGAAATCCATCTCCACAGGATCATATTTACCTGCCGGGCCATTATCGATGAACATATGATCGAAGTGAAACACCATGTTTAATTCATCTCGGGATTCATCAACATACAACAGGGCATTATCAAGAGATATCCCGGGACCCTCACCCACGGTCATTATATCGTATTTGCTGAGCACCTCCCTATTCATCTCTTTCAGGAACTCATGTATGCGGGGGCCGTTGGCATAATAGGCCTTTATGGTTTCTTCATAATTCTGAGGGTTTTCAGCATCATGAAAATCAAGCCGTTTGGATATAAGAGAGATAACATCCATTCGGAATCCGTCAATTCCCCTTTTAAACCAATAATTCATCATATCATAGATCTCCTGTCTTACCTTCGGATTCTCCCAGTTAAGGTCGGGTTGTTTCCTTGTAAAAAGATGAAGGTAATATTCGTCTGTAAGTCTATCATATTCCCATGTGCTTCCGCTGAAGAAGGAAGTCCAGTTATTAGGCGGGTTGCCATCTTTACCGGGCTTCCAGTAGTAGTACTCCCTGTAAGGATTATCTTTGGATTTCCTCGATTCAAGAAACCATTTATGTTCATCGGAAGAGTGATTGACCACCAGGTCCATCACCAGTTTCATCCCTTTCTCATGAACTTTATATAGCAGTTCCTCGAAGGCCGAATCGCCTCCGAATTCTTCAGAAATACGCCTGTAGTCACTAATGTCATATCCGTTATCATCATTTGGTGACTCATATACCGGACAAAGCCAGATGATATCCACTCCAAGTGACTTGATATAGTCCAGCTTACTTATGATCCCGGGAATGTCTCCAACCCCATTCCCGTTGGAATCCTTAAAAGATCTCGGATAGATCTGGTAAACGACTGCTTCTTTCCACCAGGTTCTATTCATATAATGCGGGAACTATTAATTGAAGATGACATAGGTGCTGATAACAAGGACAGCAATCACAATCCCGCATACAATTGTATATTTCCATGGTGTGGTATCGATAAGATCCGTGACCTTGGGCTTGTATTCGTCTTTTTTAGGTCTAACCCTTGACATAATCAGCATAAAAATGATATTGAGCACGAAAAGCATTCCCATAACGTGCAGGTAATGCGGATAGGCTTCCGCTTCAATAATGCTCAGGACATTAGGGTCGGTTATACCTTGTTCTGCTGCGGCAGTCAACGCCTTATCCACGAAAATCGGGCTTAATATCATCTGACTGATCAAGTACAAGGCAACACTCCCGATCATTACAATTTTGGCTCCTATTGCCGGTACTTTTTTTGTGAATACCCCGGTTAGTACAACCGCCAGGATGGGCGTGCTTAAACTTCCGAGCGCAGTCTGGATATACTGGAATAGGCCATCGGGTGCATAGATAATAAAGGGAGCAATGGTCATTGAGATCAATCCGAGGATCAAACCGAAAGTCTTTCCCGCCCGCACCGTCTGGGGGCCTGATGCGTCTTTTTTGAAATACTCTTTATAGAGATCAAAGCCAAATAATGTAGCGCTACTGTTCAGGAGGCTGTTAAACGAACTTAAAACCGCACCGAAGAGCACGGCAGCGAAAAATCCCATAAATGCCGCTGGCAAAACCTCCTTTACAAGGGCAGGATAGGCCTGGTCTGCATTCTCCAGGTTACCTTCAAAAATATGCCAGGCTAAAATTCCAGGAAGCACCACAACTATAGGGATAAGAAATTTGACCAGGGCCGCCAGCATCATTCCTTTTTGCCCCTCTCTAAGATTTTTCGCAGCAAAAACACGCTGTAAGATAGACTGGTTGGTACCCCAGTAATAAATCTGTGCTATCATCATTCCTGTAAAAACGGTTCCGAACGGAATGGATGAATCTACAGCTCCCTGCATTTTAAATTTATCGGGGTGACTTTCCCATAGGGTGGAAAGCCCTTCGCCAATATTTCCATCGCCAATCAGCCTTAAGGCGAAAACCGGGATCAGCAATCCCCCGATCAATAGCCCGATAGCATTAACCAAATCGGATACCGCCACGGCTTTTAGTCCGCCAAAGATCGCATAGATTATCCCGATTATCCCGATACTCCAGACGCATATCCAAATTACCGGCCACTGGCTTATCCCGAGTGTCTCCGGAAGGTCGAACATGGTACTGAATGCAAGGGAGCCGGAATATAGAACCGTAGGTAATAAAACGATCCCGTATGCCGCAAGGAACAACAATGACAACAATGACTTGGTGTGATGGTCAAAGCGTGCCTCAATGAATTCAGGAATAGTGGTAATCCCCGATTTCAAGTATTTGGGTAAAAGGAAGATTGCGGCGAAAATTATAGCAATGGCTGCCAGGGTTTCCCAGGCCATAACCATTAAGCCTTCGGAAAATGCATTGGCATTTAATCCTACTATCTGCTCTGCAGAAAGGTTTGTCAGGAGAAGCGATCCGGCTATTGTTACAGCGCCCAGGGAACGACCTCCAAGATAAAAACCATCGGCAGTGCTTTCATCGGTTTTTCGGGTAGAGAACCAGGCTATAAGAGCCACCAGGCCAGTAAAGGCAATAAAGGAGATAGCGGAGAGCATAGTGTGCTGTCTTATTAGTTAGTGGCACTAAAATAGGAATAAAATTTTTTGCCACGTTGATCTCCTGAATCAACTTTGTTTAATCGGCTTTCGGATTTATGAAGTTACTTATCCGGGCCTCGCTAATTTCAGGATTGGCTCCTTTGGAACCCGCGACCAAAGCACCTACCGCACAGGCATGGTCGATGGCTTTCTGGGGGTCGTTCCCATTAAGCAGATGATGGGTGACCGTGGCCAGAAAGGAGTCGCCTGCGCCAACTGTGTCAGCCACCTTAACAAGGTATCCGCTGTTATAGAAAAAAGAACCGTCATAAAACAAGACCGCGCCATGACGCCCTTTGGTCACACATATCCTTTTCGTTCGCGTTTTTTCAGCGATAAACTTTATATTCTGCTCGAGGGAATTGTAATTAGAACTCATTGCGGAAGCGATCTCGAAGAGTTCATCATCATTGAACTTGATAAAATCTGCAGAATTCATCAGATGCTCCAGGACCGGCTGATCGTAATGGGGGGGCCTCAGGTTGATGTCAAAAATCCTGTAGGCCGCAAGGTCAATCAGATCAAATAGGGTTGTCCGTGAAGTATCGCCCCTTGCCGCCAGGCTCCCGAAGACCAGGGCATCAGCCTGCTTCACCAGGCGTATATTATCAGCTGTTAAAATAATATCATCCCAAGCTGTCGGGAATACTATTTCATATGAAGCCGATCCCTTACCGTCAAGGGTTACCTGCACCTCACCTGTCTTAAATTTGTCGCTTTTTTGAATGGCGTTCAAATCCAGCCCGCGGCTACCTATAAAATCCAGAATTTCAGATCCCGGTTGGTCATGTCCAACACTACTTATCATACTTACCGTATTTCCAAAGGAGGAAAGTCGCAACGCCACATTCAACGGCGCTCCGCCAATTTTACGCCGATCGGGAAACACATCCCACAGCACTTCGCCAAAACAAACAATCTGAGCACTCATCAATGAGTAAATATAATCAATTGATGAATGAATTCCCGTGGAATAAAACAATTCAAACCCGAGAGTCTAAAAAATATGGCTGAATGACATCAGAGGTCCTTAAATTCCTGGAGAGCTATGTAAAATGCCAATCCGAAGATAATCGTAATGGCTCCGGCAAAATAAGGTATTAAATCAGTCATTTTTTGATTGTTTTATTAAACGCAGATAAATTCCAAATGCCAAAATAGTCGGCACCCAAATTCCGACAAACTGTGAGCCCTCTTTGTCTCCTGAGAAGAAAAGGATTTCAGAGAATAAGAGCGAAGAAAAGGCTGCGAGTAGCAGCAGCTTATCTGTTAGCGTGAATTTTTTAAACATATTTTCTTTTTCATTGGTTCACTGAAAGTATAAGGATATGACAGGTCAATTCTGCAAGAGAAATGTTAATTAACGTGAGTTTAGCCTTCCTTATAATTGTTTTAAGATTTTAAACGGTCGATGAAAAAACATCGAAATGTTACAATTCTGATTCAAGTTCGTCGTAATTTAAAGCCTTATCAAACTCTGTTTTTAAGGAGGTTAAATCGGTATTGAACTTTCCTCAGATTGGGCCTGGCCTTTTTAATGCGTCATAAAATTAAAATCATCAGAAAATGACTCGCTTAAAATATCTTCAACCCGCATGGCTGACATTCATTTTATCGTTTTTATTCATATTGATCCCATCATTAATGATGGGACAGCAGCCCTTGAGAACCTACCAATTAGACTCGCTCCCGAAAGGAGAAAGGCTTGTTTCGGGATTTATTGAGGTCCCCGAGAATCACGACGATCCGGAAGGAAGAAAAATAAACATCGCCTATGTGGTCGTCAAGGCAAAAGACAGTGATTCTCCCTCTTATCCGATGATATTCTTTTCCGGTGGTCCGGGAGGGAATACCATTGATCCCGGATTAATCGGATTCCTTAAGGAAGCCCCATTTACCGAAAAACGGGATGTCATCTTATTTGACCAAAGGGGAATAGGATATTCCTCTGCCATGCCTGATATGAGTTTTGATTCCTTTGAGATCATGGCAAGGGATGCAAATGAGGAAGAGGAACTCGAACTTACAAAGGCTTTAATACGAGAGTACAAGCAGAAATGCGAGGAGCAGGGCATTCAACCGCAATACTACAATACCTTCCAGAATGCTAAAGATGTTGGTATGCTTTTTAAGCATTTGGGATATGAGAAGTACAACCTCTTCGGAGGTTCTTATGGTACACGAATTGCACGGGTGGTTCAGGACATGTTCCCGGAATATGTTCACACCTCCATCCTTGATTCACCGGCCCCGCTAAGCGGAGATTTTCTTTTGCAGCGTTTTGAAAACTATTCTCTGGCTTTAAGCCGGATATTTGAATATTGCTCAAACAGTGCTGAATGCAACAAGAAATATCCCGACCTGGAGAACGATTATTTCAAGGCCATATCGAAACTTAAAGAGCATCCTGTGAAGGTACGCTTACCTGATTCCACAGATTTCTATGTCAACGCCCAGGACGGTCTTTACCTATTAAGACGATTGCTGTACCAGGATAATTCAAGGGAGATGGCTCCTGAAATGATCCAGGCCTATATCAGGGGTGAAGGGGACATCATAGGGCAGGTCCTTCAATTCGAATATCAGCTTACAGGAGGTCTCAACTCAACCATGTTGCTCTCGGTGGAGCGCTATGAGAATTTTAATAACGATAACACGGCCGAGGTTATTTCCGAAGCCTATAAAAAATACCCGCTGATCCCGGCAAAACTCGGATATTTCGACGCCATGTACCAGGCCGGTATGGAATGGCATTCAGCCTACTTGCCTCTGGAGGAAAGAAAGTTTGAGATGTCTGATATTCCTTCACTGGTGTTCGTCAATCGCTATGATCCGGTCACTCCTCCTAAGTACGGTTATTTATTCAAGGAGAAATTGAGCAAAGGGCATCTTTTTGTACTCGATGAAGGCGGGCACGGAGGGGGCAACCAGGATTGTAAATTCAACCTTATGATGGCGTTTATGGATGACCCTAACGGTCGGTTAGATACGAGCTGCTTGAATCTATATAAAGAATGAGGTCTTTTGCTTCTGCGGAATTGCAAGCCTAAAAACTATTTTCATAACAATAGCATTCTACCGCTAATAAACCCTATATTTGCAGCCTTTTCCCCAGGGAGGGGAAGTGTTACCGGAAGTTTTGGGTTTAAGTATGTCGATTCGCTTCTCATGTAACACACATGATATAATCGAATACTTAATTATTTAAATGAAAACATTCTCAGAACTCGGTCTGGAAGATAATCTTCTAATGGCCATCAATGACCTGGGATTCGTAATTCCTACAGAGATCCAGGAAAAATCGATCCCGGTCCTTATCAATTCACTAAAAGACCTGGTGGCCCTGGCGCAGACCGGTACAGGAAAAACCGCCGCATTCGGGTTTCCCATCTTGCAACAGATAGATATCAAAAGCCGGACAACCCAGGCCCTGGTACTTGCTCCAACACGTGAGCTTTGCCTGCAGATCACCAATGAACTGCAGCTATATGGCAAATACTGCCAGGGGCTAAATGTAGCGCCGGTTTATGGCGGAGCGAGTATACATGACCAGGCAAAACAGATTAAGAGGGGTGCACAGGTGATCGTGGCTACACCAGGAAGAATGAAGGACATGATTGGTCGCAGGATGATCGACATCTCTAAGATTCAATTCGCAGTCCTTGATGAGGCAGACGAGATGCTGAACATGGGATTCTATCGTGATATGGTCGATATACTGTCGCATACACCAAGGGAGAAGAGCACCTGGCTTTTCTCGGCCACCATGCCGAAGGAAGTAGCTTTAATCGCCAGGGAGTTCATGCATGAGCCAATAGAAATCACAGTTGGCACAAAAAATCAGGGGGCTATAAGCGTAAGTCATGAGTACTTCGTTGTTAACGGGCGTGAGCGATACCTGGCCCTTAAGCGATTGGTGGATTCCATCCCCGATATTTTTTCGGTTATTTTTTGCAGGACCAAAAGGGATACTCAAAAGATTGCCGAAAAACTTATAGGCGATGGCTATAACGCAGCTGCCATTCATGGCGACCTCAGCCAGAACCAACGTGACCTGGTGATGAAATCCTTCCGAACCAAACAAATTCAATTACTGGTGGCCACCGATGTGGCTGCACGGGGGATAGATGTTGACGACATTACCCATGTCATCAACTACCAGCTCCCCGATGAACTGGAAACCTATACCCACCGCAGTGGAAGAACAGGCAGGGCCGGCAGACTGGGAACCTCTATGGTTTTGGTAACAAGGAGTGAGATGCGCAGCATTAAAAGCCTTGAAAAGCAGTTAAAAAAATCGTTCCAGGAACGACGTCTTCCCAGTGGGGAAGACATTTGTGAAATTCAATTGATGGCGCTGGCCAAGAACGTCTATCATACAGAGATAAATCATGATATAGATGATTATCTCAATGACCTGTTGACCCTTTTCGAGGATACCAGTAAAACCGATCTGATAAAAAAAGTGTTCTCCGTGGAATTTGCAAGGTTCCATGACTATTACAAGTCAACAAAACCCATGCAAAGCGAGCAAGATTATAAGTCGGATGGCGAGAGATTTTCCGGTTCCAAAGATCGTTATTTCATAAATATCGGGGGCAGGGATGGCTTCACCTGGATGAGTTTAAAGGACTTTTTAAGGAGCGTCCTTGAACTCGGGAGGGATGATATTTTCAAAGTAGATGTGCTGGATAATTTCTCCTTCTTCAATGCCAATGAGGAGTATCGTGAGCTTATCAGGGACCGGTTCTCCAATTTCAGGTATGAAGGACGTACGATCCAGGTCGAGATCTCTGCCGAAAAGAAAGGGCGGAAGAAAAACGACAAGAGAAAGAAAAAGGGCGGGGATCGGGTTGAAAGGTTTAAGGCTCATTCATCGAGGAGGCGTAAGCATTCAAAGAGGTAGGAGTTATATCGCATTGCCTGCGATATAGTTACTTCTATTTCTTCCAGTACTGATTATTTTCCATGCTTGATCTAATCAGATATTAATAATTCATAGTTCATCACAGGGGTCACTACACCATGTGCTATGTTTTTATCCAACCGGTTCCCGGGAGATGAGATTTTGACGAATACGGCGAAAGAGATGGATCATCAGAAGTTAGTTTCTCTAAAGTTACAAAAGCAGGGTGATAAACGACTGATTTTGATGATCCTGTAACTTTCTGATCGCTTGGCCTTTATCGCCGGATAATAAATGCATAGGCCGGCCTGTCACGCGCTGGTGGCTAAGACAACTGCATCCTTAAGTAGAAAAAAGCCCCGGTGTTTTACCGGGGCTTTCGAATCTTTTAAATGGTTGATATTTTATTATAGCTTCTAATTTCCCGGACATACAAACCTGCGGGTGATCAAAATTCCCGTGTCCCAGTCGCCTGGTTCATAATCCCATATCATGCGCCCTATGTAATGGGTGCCCATATCTCCCCTGATGTTGAATTGAAAGTCGATATAGCTTTCCCCGAAGTTGTCCCTGCTTACTTCATTCACAATGAATACTTCATCGGTGTTCGCGCTTTCAACCACACCGCTGGTACGGTAAATAGTGCTGATCATCTCACCGTTTTTATAGTGGGAAACAACATGAGCGGTTACAGGTCCTGAGAGAAAATCGGTGAAGCCGTCACATTCAACGTCCAGCCAATAGTCCCATTCTACCTCCCATTCAACAGTAGCGCTGTTACCCGAGCCTTTTATGGCATTGTCAAGGTCTTTAATATCCATGACTGTCTCTTCTTTGGCCAGGTCTTCTGCAGAACAACTCAAAACAAAGGTTCCCATGAAAACACTAACCGAACATAACATAATTAATAATCTTACTGCTTTCATTATTACAAAATTTAAATGGTTGTCCAGTAACCTAATCATTTTACGATCAATAAATTATGCTTTGCAACATATGCTTTACAATTCTTTTCATCAAAGCACTTGATATGAATTTCACCTTAATGTTTAATCCAGAAAGGCCTATTTTAAATCGATCGGTCCAGGCTCTTTATTCGCTGTAGTTCGGTATCATTCTTTCGGTCATTCGGTTTAGTGATTGAACTTTGCCGTGCATGGCGGTAAATGATTTGAATTAAATATTATATCTTTTATTAAATATTTCACCATTAAATTAGATGTAAAGACCTGATGAAATTGAATGATACACAACGAAAGCACTACGTGGCCATAATCGGGGGTTCAATTTCAGGCAGTGAGGCAGCGGACATGTTGTCGAAGAACGGGTTCAGGGTTGTGGTATTTGAAATGAACGCCCTGCCCTACGGCAAGATCGAGGATGGATTACCCAGCTGGCACATAAAATTACGCGACAGGCAGGAGGGCGAGATCGACAAAAAACTCGATCAGGATAATATCCGGTTTGTTCCTCAGGTAAAGGTCGGTGAAAACATTTCCTTCAGGGATCTGGTTGAAAATTGGGGTTTTACAGCCATCATCCTTGCCAATGGCGCCTGGAGGGACAGAAGCCTTCCGGTTGAGGGAATAGAAAAATTCCGTGATAATGGATTGATCTATCAAAACGATTTTATCTACTGGTTCAATCACAAGCACGAACCTGATTATGCCGGGAAGCATTATGAGATAAGGGATAATGCAATTGTTGTTGGTGGCGGACTGGCATCATTAGATATGGTAAAAATATTTATGATCGAGCTCGTCAGTGAACGCCTTAAATCGATTCTTGACATTGATGTAGATATTTTCACCATTGAAAAATCAGGTATTGATTCGGTTCTCGCAGACTTTGATGTTGAATATGAGCAATTGGGTATTAAAGGGGTCACACTTGTTTACAGGAGAACCGCCCGGGATATGCCATTCAAATCACCAAAAGATGACAGCCCGGAAAACATAGAGAAGGCGAAAAAGGTGTCTGAGCAGATACTCCTGAACAACCTGGAAAAATATAAATTCAATTTTAAGCCGCTGCATGTTCCGTCAGGCTTTATTGAAGAAGACGGTACCCTTAAGGGGCTTATACTTCAGAAGGTAGAATTAAAGGAGGGCAAGGTCGTACCGCTGGAGAATCAGACCGAAGTTCTGGAATCCGAATTAATAATCTCCTCGATAGGTAGCCTTCCCGAGCAAATTGAGGGACTAAACTATGAATGGTCCTCGCTTAAAATGAAAGATGGCACTGACTATCATGTATATGGGTTCGACAATGTGTTTGCCGTTGGGAATGCCGTGACCGGGAGAGGTAATATCCTCGAATCTAAATTACACGGTCGAAAAATCACCAGAAAGATCATAGAGGAACACCTGACGGACGATGATCTTGAGGAATGGCTCACCAATCTGAATGCATCCATAAGAGAAGACACATCCAAACAAATCCACTCTATCATCAGGGAAATCAGTGGAAGAGAAATACAGCCAGACGATGTCATCGACAGTATTTTAAGCAGAACGAAAGAATTGAATGATAGGCATGGATATACTACTTACGCGGAATGGGTAAAAAAACACAAGCCCGTTCGTTTAGAGCATCTCCTAGGGAAAAACGAAGAATAAAACTCAACCCAAAGAGCGGGATAAAGATTGATGAAGGCGGTGCTCGGGATATGCCAAATCATCAATCCCTGGACTTCAGTTTCTCGGCTACACTGTTATAATATTCCCGGGTGAGAACCTCCGTCCAGATGGTCGGCTTTTCCCCGCCGTATAAGGCTAAATAGGTGACATCCCTGTCTTTGGTAGAAGAATGCCAGTGCTCTGTATCCTTTTCACATCGTATCACATCTCCGGCTTTCAGGATTACAGGCTCTTTGCCTCTTTCCTGGTAGTAGCCTTCCCCTTCAACATAGATCAGTACCTGTGGGGAGCTGTGTTTATGCCAGTCTAATGTTGAATTGGCTTTAAACGTTGCTTTTGTAATATTATACCCCAGTTCTTTATCATCATGAATTAGCGCATTTAACCATGCCTCTCCAATATAATGGGTGTTAGGGGCCTTTGCGCCCTCTTCCAAATAAGAGGAAACATCGTATTCAAAACTTTGCGCATGAAAGTAGAGTGGGGAAATTACGAGCAACGTAATGATCAGATTTTTCATATGACAGAATTTAAAAATAATATATAATAAAAATAGGGCAGTTATCGCCAAAAAAAATTGACAAGTTGACTTCTATAAAACCTTAAGTGACTTTCTGCGATTTGCAGCGTTTATGAGGATTTGCTGAATAAATAAGCCAGACACTTTTGTGTGTCTGGCTCATTATCAGTGGTCCCAGCTGGGCTCGAACCAGCGACCCTCTGATTATGAGTCAGATGCTCTGACCAACTGAGCTATGGGACCGAAAT
>JBFKFP010000036.1:0-21072 GCA_041618535.1 Flavobacteriaceae bacterium | reverse complement strand
GTTTTTTGGCATGGAATAAATGTCGTATTCCAAATGGAAACAAACGGCCATTCATTTTTTGCAGGGCTTCTGCATATGAAGGTGTTACAATTGCAAAAGAAACGATCTTCCCGTCTTCATTTGCGATGAATTTCACATATTCAGGATTAAGAAAACTGATAAACTTCCGTTTAAAATATTCCCGTTGTTCCCTGTTTATTTCCACAAATGATGAGAGACTTTGATGGGAGGCAGTAAATACCTCGAACATATCATCGGCGTATTTCAGAATATCCTTTGTGGTGTTAAACTCGAGTAATTTTAGTTTATAACGCCTTTTGATCAGGGCTTGGGCCTTCATAAAGGAATCCGGGTTCACGTTTCCATATGGAAATCGACTTTCCTGATAGCGTTTAGCTACTTCAAAACCATGTTTTTTAAAATGATCAACATAGTAGGGATGATTGTACCAGGTGATCATACTGCCTGTATGCTCATATCCCTCGGTCATCACTCCAACCTTGTCCAGGTTTGAAAAGCCCACCGGACCCTCTATGAACTCAAGTCCTTGTTCTTTCCCAATTTTCACAACCTCATCCAATAAGGCATGACTAACTTCCAAATCATCGATAAAATCGAACCAACCGAACCGCATTTTTTTTATACCCTGACCCTCTACTTCCAGCCAGTTGATAATGGCCGCCACCCGGCCAACAAGCTCACCGTCTTTATAGGCCAGGAAATAACGGGCTTCAGCATTCCTGAATACCGGATTAATTTTTCTATCGAACGTTCTTAATTCCTGGCTGATGATTGGAGGGACCCATTGTTTACATTTGCTGTAGAGGCCAAAAGGGAATTTGACAAATCTGCGCAGCTCTTTCCTGCTCTGAACTTCCTTTACTGTTACCATGCTCTAAAAACGATCGTCATTGTTTTCAGGATCCTGGTGCCAGTCGAACCGGTAAGAGGCACCAATACTGGCATTGAAAACAGATGGAGTATCCTTTGTATTAAATGTGACCGATGCATCTACCTGGAAATTTGGGGTCCATAAATAAGCTCCTCCAAGACGAAAAAGGTTATCGGCATAAAAGTCGCTTTGAATTCCCTGTGCTTCACCAAAGACAGCCCATTGCTGACCTACGGATTTGGTCAGGGTGAGGACATATTGAAAATCTGAGAAATCACTGCCAATCCTGTCCTTCAGGAAATTCATCACGAATACCCAACCACCGGTAAAATTATGCTGAGTGGCAATCAGGATTTTCGGACTGATACCTTCAACATCGGGAGCTGTATATGGATTGCTTTCGCTGTCGATATTGATGCCTGCATAAATGGAGACCGCAGGTATAAGAAATTTCCATTTGAATCCCCTGTTCGCATGATAACTGTATAGATTGGGCTTTTCCTCCTCTGAGTTCTTGTAAGGATCGTACAGCAGGTACTTAGCTCCAGCTGTGAAATTCTTAAAATTACTCCTGCTGTTTTCAAGGTCTATCGCCGAACGCTTATCGGTAAAAGTATCATTTTGGTAATTCCCCTCAAGGATTAATTCCAACTGTTCAAAGAAAAGACCATACCTGGCCGCAAATTGAATCCCGAAACCACTTACCTCATAACGCAAAGGCGTATGTTCTTCCTTCACCGAGAAGGGCCCTGCTTCGAACTGCAAAACGTTTTTGCCAACCGAAAACGCGCTCTGGGAAACCCCGGGCCTGTTCGAGTTTATAACATCTGTGTATTGGGAAAAAACAAAGTTAGAGCAGACAAGGGCGAGGGTCAACAAGACATAGGTCGGTAGTGATTTCATAGGTGATCGTTAATAGTCAAATATATAATTTTATTAGTTTTTTATGATAATTAAACGACTATAAAGTCTTAAGAATTGTATTTTTGGCCAAACACACTCTCATGATGCAATTGGGTTCATTACAGGGTTTCATAAGGACCATATTGATCATTCTGTTGGTTTACTACGGGTTGAAAATCATATCCCGCCTGGTAACCCCTTACCTTTTGAAATATCTCTCCAAAAAAGCTGAAAAGAGATTCGGGGAACGATTTGGTGAACCACCCCATCAACAAACCAGAAAGAATAAAGAAGGCGAAACGATCATAGATAAAATGCCGCAGTCTACATCAAGCTCGAATAAAGATGTTGGCGAGTACGTAGATTATGAAGAAATTGACTAATTTTCTCTCACAAATCGTTTCCTTTCATGAGTTCCAATCTTAGGTCCCTTCTCCCTCACATCATTATCCTGGTCGTATTTTGTCTGGCTGCTGTTACTTATTTTTATCCGGTCGTTCAGGGCAAGCAAATCTATCAGAGCGATATCGTCCAGTATACAGGGATGGCAAAGCAACAGAACGATTTCAGGGAAGCTACGGGTGAGGAAACTTATTGGACCAACAGTGCTTTTGGCGGAATGCCAACTTATCAGCTTGGCGCTCAATACCCTAATAATTTTATAAAGAAAATAGATCGGTTCCTCAGGTTTTTACCGAGGCCGGCTGACTATGTTTTCCTTTATCTTATCGGGTTTTACATGCTTTTGCTTGTACTGAAACTCGACTACCGTCTTGCGGCCCTGGGTGCAATGGCATTTGGTTTTTCAACATATCTTATTATTATCCTTGGGGTTGGCCACAATGCGAAAGCTCACGCTATAGCTTACATGCCATGGGTTTTGTCTGGAATCATACTGACATTTCAACGACATTATTTGTTCGGGGCCCTTTTTACGGCATTGGCTCTCGGACTGGAGATTTCGGCCAATCACTTCCAGATGACCTATTACCTGATGTTGCTGGTCGCAATTTTGGGAATTGCTTATTTGATTGATGCACACAGGAAAAATCAATGGCCACATTTCCTGAAAAGCAGCGGACTCCTTCTAATTTCAGCTGTATTGGCTCTCGGATTGAATGCAACGAATCTAATGGCGACCAGTGAGTACGTTAAAGAGAGTACAAGAGGGCAAAGTGAATTGACCGTTAACCCTGACGGTAGTCCAAAAGAGCTGTCAGATGGACTGGATAAGGACTATATCACGGAATACAGTTACGGAATTGTTGAAAGCCTTAACCTCTTTATCCCGAGGTTTATGGGAGGGGGGAGTTACGAGGATGTTGGTAAGGATTCTGAAACCTATGAAGCTCTCCGTCGTTTGGGCGCCGATCCTGTCCAGGCCTTGAGAGAATCAAGGCAAACACCTACTTATTGGGGAAAACAACCCATCGTTGAGGCTCCGGCCTATGTAGGTGCCGTGATAATATTCTTGTTTATTATGGGGTTGTTCCTCGTTAAAGGGAGGTTGAAATGGTGGCTATTGGGTGGAACCTTATTGTCGCTGTTGCTTTCTTATGGAAAGAACCTGGCTTTTCTGACAGATTTCTTCATCGATTTTGTTCCAATGTACAATAAATTCAGGGCAGTGAGTTCCATTCAGGTAATTCTGGAGCTTTGTGTTCCGGTGCTTGCGATTTTTGGATTTTCCAGAATACTCAACAGTTTTGAACAGGATGAGGATAAAATAAAGGCCTTAAAATACAGTCTTGGAATCACTGTCGGGTTGGCTCTAATCCTATTGCTGGGAAAATCAACATTCTTTGAATTCAAAGGTTTGAACGACGCAGCCTTCTCCCAGGCTTACGGCCCCGATTTTATAGAGGCTGTGAAAGCTGACAGGCAATCTTTATTCACAGCCGATACCATTAGGTCTCTGGTCTTTGTTCTGCTGACTGGAGCTTTGATCTGGCTCTACCTGAAGAAAACGGTAAAAGAGAACGCATTGATAATTGCTGTCGGAGTTTTAATTGTTACCGACCTTATCGCTGTCAATTTAAGATATGTAAATGCCGATGATTTTGTAAATGCCTCCTTGGTGCAAGAGCCGTTTAAACCGAATGCCGCAGATTTAGCTATTTTAAAAGACACTACTCATTTCAGGGTATTTGATCTGAGTTCAAATTCCACCCGTTCGTCCTATTTCCATAATTCTATTAATGGGTATCATGCCGCCAAGATGAGGCGCTATGATGAGCTTTTCGATTTTCATATTCGGAACAACAATATGGAAGTTCTTCATATGCTGAATGTGAAGTACCTGATCAGTACTGATGAGAACAGGCAGCCGATAGTCTACGATAATCCTGATGCGAACGGCCCGGCCTGGTTTGTTGATGAATTGAAGTTTGTCAACTCAGCAGATGAAGAGATTAAGTCCCTGGACAGTTTAAACACGCGCAAAACGGCGATTATCAACATCTCACAATTTTCCCACTATTTCAAGGAAAATGAATGGAAGAACCAACCGAACGATAGCAGCGCAACCATTCAATTAACATCTTACAGGCCCGATGAGCTCGTATATAAGTCGAATAGTAAAACAGACGGTTTCGTGGTTTTTTCCGAAAATTTTTATCCGTTCGGATGGAAGAGTGAGATCAACGGTTCAGAAACCGGGCATATAAGGGTAAATTATGTGTTACGCGGGTTAATGGTGCCTGCCGGTGAAAATGAGATCCGGTTCAGTTTTCAACCCGAAGTCGTTCAGAATGGAAGCATGATATCCCTGATCTCAAGCTTATTATTTGTTGTCCTGGTGCTTACAGGAGGTGCATATTATTATAAGAAACAATGAAAGAGGTACTTATCATCACATATTACTGGCCGCCGGCGGGAGGGCCCGGGGTTCAGCGCTGGCTGAAGTTTGTTAAATACCTTCCTTCATTTGGTATCAAGCCGGTTGTCTTTATCCCGGAAAACCCGACTTACCCTGTAACAGACAGCAGCTTGATGGACGATGTTCCAAAGGAGATCGAAATAGTACGATTCCCTATAAAAGAGCCGTATAAGGCGGCAGCTAAAGTCTCGCCCAAGAGCTCTGAATCCTTCAGCAAAGGCATTATCCCTTCTGAGAAAAAACAGAGTATCCTACAGAGATTATTGCTTTTTGTCAGGGGTAATTTTTTTATTCCTGATGCTCGTAAGGCATGGATAAAGCCATCTGTAAGTTTTTTAAGCGATTTCATCAGAAAGAGAAATATTTCAACAATTATAACGAGTGGCCCGCCACATAGTCTTCATCTTATTGGACTGGCCCTGAAAAATTCATTTGATATTCAATGGATCGCTGATTTCAGGGATCCCTGGACAACCATAGGATATCACAAGAAGTTGAAATTAATGCCAAGGGCTCTTACCAAACATAAACAACTTGAAAAGCTCGTCCTTAATTCGGCCGACCATATTATCGTAACCAGTCCGACTACCCAAAAGGAGTTTAGTAATCTGAGTGATAAACCAGTATCTGTTATTACCAATGGATATGATGACATTTCGATGGAGGCCGTAGAATTAGACAAGCGATTCTCTATATCGCATGTTGGCACCTTGCTTACAGACAGAAATCCTTCGATCTTGTGGGAAATTCTGGATGAATTATGTTTTGAGGATAATACCTTCAAGTCCTTTCTTCAGATCAACCTCATCGGTTCGGTTGGAATTGAGGTGCTTGAAAACCTGGAGGGGTTTGGCTTAAGCAGATACCTGAATTTAAAAGGTTATGTATCTCATGAGGAGGCCGTGCGATTCCAGAGAAAATCTCAACTTCTGCTGCTGGTTGAGGTCGACAGTGAAGAGACACGGAGTATTATTCCGGGAAAATTATTCGAGTATATGGCATCCGGGCGACCTGTGATTGCCCTGGGGCCTGAGGGATCGGATGTAGAGGAGCTTTTGAATCAGACCAACACCGGACATTATTTCCTTTACGATGAAAAGCGCAGGCTGAAAGATGCAATCAAGACCCATTTTGAGGCGTTTATGAAAAAGAACTTGAAGAGTCAGGGAATAGGGGTTAAAGCATTCCACAGGAAAAACCTTACCGGTCAGCTTGCAGAACTAATCAAAAAGTGAAATGGGTGTAATCAGGCATCAATCATTTTATAACACCATAACCACTTACCTTGGTTTTGGTATTGGCGCCTTTAACGTACTCATTCTTTTCACTCATTTTCTCGATGACGCCTATCACGGACTTGTGGCCTTTGTTCTATCGACCGCCAACATCATGATGCCCCTGTTCGCACTGGGAGTTCATAATAGCATAATTAAATATTATTCAGGCTTTAAACCCGGGAACCATTTAAATCGTTTTCTAACTTTAATGCTGCTTCTTCCTCTCATCTTTATTATCCCGGTGGGATTGGTAGGGATGTTGAGCTACGAGGGAATTTCGGAGTTTCTTTCCGAGGAAAACCCCATAATCAAATCTCATGTTTGGTTGATCTATGTTGCGGCAGTCTGCTTCTCTTATTTTGAGATCTTCTACTCATGGGCCAAGGTTCAGATGCAGAGCGTATTCGGCAATTTTATGAAGGAGGTATTTCACAGGTTCGGCATTAGCATATTGTTTGGCCTGATCTATTTTGATGTTCTGAATGTGGACTCATTTCTTTACGCCGTGATTGTTGTTTACATAATCAGGACGGTGATCATGATGGCATATGCCTTCAGGATACGCCCCCTTAAGATTGTTTTTGGAAAGATTCCTGGTCTGAGAGGGATCATTCAATATTCGCTTCTCATTATCATCGCGGGTTCAGTGGCAACGGTAATATTGGAAATAGATAAATTTATGATCGGTGAACTAATCCGGATAGAAAATGTCGCCTTTTATGGTGTCGCTATTTACATCGCGACGGTAATAGGGGTGCCGGCACGATCAATGCACCAGATAACCAACCCTATTACGGCTAAGTTGTTGAATGAAAATGACTTGCACGAATTGGAACGCCTTTATAAAAAGAGCTCGATCAATTTATTTGTGATAAGCGGGTTGATCTTTCTTTTGATCATATCTAACATCAACCAATTGTATGAAATAATCCCAAGCCAGTTCAGCGGCGGCCTGCTCGTGGTAATTTTGGTGAGCATGGCGAAGCTTTCAGACAACATAATTGGGAATAATAACGCCATTCTTTTCAATAGCCGTTACTATTTTGTCATTCTGATCTTCGGAATCGTCTTAGCCTTGTCCGCAGTTGGTCTGAACCTCTGGTTAATCCCGAAATATGGTATAAACGGGGCAGCTTTTGCAACCGTTATCTCAATCTTTGGCTATAACACTCTAAAACTTCTCTTTGTCTATCTCAAATTGAGATTATCACCGTTCAGCTCTAATACCGTAAAAGCCATAGTGCTTATCCTGATTTTGGCTGGGGCATTTTATTTCTGGGAGTTCCCGTTTCATCCAATCATCAATATTGGTTTAAAATCCATTCTGATCGGATTGTTTTACACATTTGTGGTGTACATTCTGAATATTTCTGAAGATATAAATGATATTCTTGACAGGTTGATTCCGAGGGCATAAAAGAAGAAATCCCACAAACTGCTTTGAGGCGAACGCTTGCAGGACTTCTCAACTAACCAACCAAAAATTTATTGGCGACTTTTCCTCGTCGCAGAGTTTCGTTTTTTCGAAGCTGTCCCCGATGGTCTTGCCTTTTCAACAGATTTCCTGTTTGATACAGAAGAAATACGTCTTTCCGGCCGTTTGGCACTGACCTTAGGATTACTATATTTAGAACGCGAACTCAGGGCATTTGTTTTACGGTTGTTCTCAGAACTTAATCGCTTGGATTTAAAATCCTTACGCTCATTACCCGTTCGCTTTGCTTCAGCCTTATTTTTTACAGCCAGATCTCTGCCTGTAGCAGGCCTTGTCCTTGTCGTGCTTTCCGATCTTACCCGTTTGGTTTTACCACTTCTATCGTTTACAGACGGCCGTGTTCTGTTTGCACTTTCAGGCCTTATCCTTTCGGTTTTATCATTTCGGCTATTTACAGAAGGTCTTGTCCTCATGTCCTGGCGATCAGCCTTATCACCTCGGCGGGGATTTATACGTCCGTCCCTGCTCAATGACTGTTCGTCGCGACCGGGTCTCTGCCTGTCAATTCTTGCCGAATTATCGGTGAGGTCACCACGTCTGCTAACCCTGTCACTGCGATAGCGGTCTGATCTGTTATTGGTAACCCGGGCTACATCGCCCCGACGCCCACGAGTATAGCTTACCGATGTCCGGGGTCGAATATTATTCCGGTAAGGATTGTAGTACGTATATCTGACCGGGTTGTAATATCTTCTGTAAGGCCTGTTGTAAACAACGCAATAATCATAAGCAGGGATCACATAGTAATTATGCCAAGGACGCAGGACATAATGCCTGTTATAGACATTGATAAATCCCGTACAATGAGAGAACCTGTTGAAACGATTGTAGTGTACAAACAAACCTCCAACCCTTAACACCCTTCCGAAGTTGTTATATGTAATGCGGACACTTCCCGCCTGGGTGATGCGTCCGTAATAATCGTAATAAATGGGTACATTCTCTATTTGAACAACGGCGCCAAAATCGTCGTACTGCACATAGGCGTCATATCCGTAACCGCTGTTGAAGCTGATACTCACACCACCAAAGTCGGCAAAGGCACTGAAATTAGGGCCGTAATTAAGAACATTGAAATCGAATTGCCCGTCGGGGAAGACAGCAAACTCTATTCCCTGTTCTACGAAAATGAATGAACTTCCATATCCCCGGTAAAAACGATTTACATGATCAACATGGTCTGAGGACGTGGTTGCGCCTAAGGCAGGAGTTGCTGTCAGGAGCAGAGCTGCGAGAAAATAGAAGAATGATTTCATAACTGTTCGTTTTAAGATTGAATACTATATCTAATGAAACAAACAGCGTGCCAAAATTTCAAACTGCTCATTTTGAGTAGCTTTTAAAATATATCTACAAAAAACCGCCTCCTTTAGAAGAGGCGGTTGTAATAAATCAGATCATTTAAATCGAGAGCAAAAACAACGATGGAATCAGTTTTCTAATTTTCTGATTTTCTTCGTTTTCTTTCGCTTTTTAAGCTTTCCGTCTTTATTTCGGTAGTAATAATAATCGTCTTCATAGTCATCCCAGTTATTATCCCAGTCACTCCAGCCATTGTGCCAGCCATTATCGAAATGATCCATCGTGCATCCGGTCATTCCACATATCCCGCAGTGCTGGTTACTGAAATTCACGATACCATGGGTTCCCACCATCTGACCGAAACGGTTGTATTGAATGGTAAGACCACCTACCTGCTTAAGAAGGCCACGCCTGTAGCGCATATAGACAGAGCCGATTCGCTTTACGCGACCATATCGGTCATAATTGATGAACACATTCCCGATTCGCCTCACCTGGCCAAAACGGTCATGCAGTACCAGGGTGCCGCCATACCTGCTGTATCGCGCCTGGTTTCCCGGAGCGCTGATTGTATTATGGACGCTGCTGCGCCTGGAGTTGGATTGGCGATAGTAATAATCATCCGAGTCCGGACCAGGGATTATTTCAGTATTAAAATCGAATTCCCCGTTCGGAAAGATCAAGAATTCTACACCACGCTCAACAAACATAATAGGTTGCATAAAACGATAGCGTTTCGTAATTCTTAAATCTTTACTGTCAGGATCCAGTGCTTTATCAGCTGCTGTTGCCAGTGTCATTCCCATGATCACGAGGGCAAAAAATAGTATTAATTTTTTCATAGTAAATGAATTTAAGATTGTGCCTACTCTTTTTAGCTTTTCGGCTTACGCTATGTGATGAGCGAACCATTTATCGTGCCATAAATTATAATCAGCTGTATATCAATGTATTGATCTATTATTTTTCTGGATGATTTTTTCATACTTTTATACAGATAACCAAAACTTATGTCGGAAAACAATTTGCAATGTGCTAATTGCGGTGCCGGATTAGAAGAGGAATTTGAATTTTGCCCTAAATGCGGACAAAAGGCTAAGGATGACCTGACCCTGGGCGTATTGTTTTATAATACCATCAGTAATTATTTCTCTTTTGACGCCCGTTTTATAAAGAGTTTTTTACCACTTATGTTCCGGCCCGGTTATATCGCACGCCAATTTGTAGGTGGTAAGCGGCTGCAGTATCTGCATCCCGCTCAATATTATCTTTTCGTATCGGTTGTGTTTTTTTTCCTGTTTTCCTTCAAGGCCCGCCAGTATAATGCCAATGTTGATAAAGTTCTGAAAAAGGGCTTTGAAAGTGAAGTGGTACGTGAGGGTATCGATGTTAAGCCGCTTGATTCATTGGCCACGAAAGAGCTTAGCAAGGCGTTGCGGGATAATCAGAAAATCACGGGAATGACAGATGAAGACCTGGAAAAACTGGATTCCGCATTCGTAAAGAATAACAATAACGCACCCAATCTCACATTTAATTACGATAAAGAAAAGGTTGATTCCCTGATCCAGATCGATGCGTCTGAGCCCGAAATACTCAGTGCTATGGGAATGAAGGAGGATGCAGGTTTTCTTACCAAGCGGTTTTATCAGCAAATGCTGAAATTCCAGAAGAATAGCGGAGGAGGGATACTGCAGGCTTTTTTTGATAGTATCCCCATCGCCTTATTTTTCCTTCTCCCGATTTTTGCTGTTCTTCTGAAGATCTTTTATTGGAGACGGGGACGGTTCTCTCATCACCTGGTATTCAGTTTCTACTATTTTTCATTCCTTTTTGTAGTAATGAGTATAGTGCTTGGTGTGAATTATCTCACCGAGATACCGGATTGGATAGATTGGCTGGTAATCTTATCAACGTTCCTGTACCTGGTCATGGCTTTACGGCATTTTTACAGCCAGGGCATTATTCTGAGCTTTATCAAAGGCAGTTTTATCACCTTCATGTATATGATCTTTATTTTGCCTATAGCCCTAATAGTGATGACCACTGCCTCACTCTTCTTCTATTGATTGCCGCAAAATAATTCGTCAGTTCAACTGAGCTTATCCTTGAGGTACTTGCCGGTAAAAGAATCCGGATTAAGGGCTAATTCTTCAGGAGTTCCTGAGGCCACCAGTTGCCCGCCGCGTTCACCTCCTTCGGGCCCGAGGTCGATGATATGGTCGGCACACTTTATAAGTTCGATATTATGTTCAATCACAAGCACAGAATGACCTTTTTTGATGAGCGCTTCAAACGATTTGAGCAGTTTCTTGATATCGTGAAAATGAAGCCCGGTAGTAGGTTCATCAAAAATAAAGAGCCCCTTATCCGAGTTTTGGCCTTTCCCGAGAAAGGAGGCCAGCTTGATCCTTTGCGCCTCCCCACCAGAGAGAGTGGAAGAACTTTGGCCGAGAGTTACATACCCAAGTCCAACATCCTGAAGCGGTTGTAACTTACTCTTTATTTTACCTTGTTTATGCAATTTGAAAAATTCAATAGCATCATCGATGGTCATATTCAGGATATCGTCAATTGACTTTCCCTGGAAGTTGACCTCAAGAATGTCTTTCTTAAATCGTTTCCCCTTGCAGGTTTCACATTCCAGGTGTACATCGGCCATGAATTGCATCTCTATGGTAACTTCGCCTTCACCCTTGCAGATCTCGCATCTTCCGCCTTCCACGTTGAATGAAAAGTGCTTAGCCTTGTATCCCCTTATCATGCTCAGCTTCTGCTTGGCGTAGAGAGCACGGATATCGTCATAAGCTTTGATGTAAGTAACGGGATTAGACCGTGAAGATCGCCCGATTGGATTTTGATCAACGAATTCTATATGCTTGATCTGGCCAAAATTTCCTTCAATTTTGCTGTATTGCCCCGGCTTATCACCATATCCTCCAATTTCCTTGAGAAGAGCCGGATAAAGGATCTTCCTGACCAGGGTACTCTTTCCGCTTCCGGAAAGACCCGTCACTACGGTTAACATCTCCAGGGGGAACCTGACATCGATATTTTTCAGGTTGTGTTCCCTGGCTCCCTTGATTTCAACAAAGGATTTTACCGGACGCCTTGAAGAAGGTAATTCTATGAGCTGTCGTCCGCTAAGATAATCGCCCGTAAGCGTATCGGCTGCGATAATGTCCTCAAAGGAACCTTGTGCCACTATCCTGCCGCCCAGCGTTCCGGCTTCGGGACCAATATCTATAATCTCATCTGCGGCTTCCATGATATCCTCATCATGTTCCACTACAATAACGGTGTTACCCAGGTCCCTTAGTGCCCTTAAAACCACTATCAGGCGCTCAGTATCCCTGGGGTGAAGACCGATGCTCGGCTCATCCAGGATATACATAGAGCCAACGAGGCTGCTTCCCAGGGAAGTAGCCAGATTAATCCTTTGGCTTTCCCCGCCGGAAAGTGAATTCGACTTCCGGTTCAGGGTCAGGTAACTCAGCCCTACGTTTGTAAGAAATGACAGCCTGGTTCGTATTTCCTTAAGAAGCCGGTTTGCCACATGCATATCGTGATCGTTCAATTCAAGCTGATTGAAGAATTCAGAAAGCTTAACCAAGGGCATTTCAACCAGATCGGTAAGCGTTAAGCCTCCAATTTTAACATATTCGGCCTCCTCTCTCAAGCGTTTTCCCTGACAAAGATTACATTTTGTTTTACCGCGGTAACGTGATAGCATCACCCTGTTCTGGATCTTATAGGATTTAGATTCCAGCTCAGCAAAAAAGTCATTCAAGCCATCAAAGAATTCATTTCCATCCCAGATCAGTTGCTTTTCCTGTTCGCTAAGTTCAAAATATGGTCTGTGGATTGGGAAATCGAATTTATGGGAATTGTTAACCAGCTGGTCACGATACCAGCTCATGCTATCTCCCCTCCACGGGAACACCGCATTTTCATATACTGACAAGGCCGTATTAGGAACGACGAGGGACTCGTCTATCCCTATTATATCGCCATAACCCTCACATTTCGGGCAGGCACCGTATGGATTATTAAAACTGAAGAGATGCACATTAGGTTCAAGGAATTTAATCCCATCTCTTTCAAATTTATTGGAAAACTGTTTTAACCTCTTATCGGATAAAGATTCGATCAAACACTCTCCTTTACCTTCAAAGAACGCCGCCTCAGTCGCATCGGCAAGACGATTAAAAAAATCTTCGTCATTTTCTCGCACCACCACACGGTCTACCACCAGGTAAAGGGATTCTATTTTTTCACTTATTTTCTCAGCCTCATCTATCCGGATCACCTGGCTATTGATTTTCAGCCTCGCATATCCTTGCTGTTGCAGTACCTTGAGCTTGTCTTCCATCGCACGACCATCTTCGAGATGAATAGGAGAGAGAAGGAGCAATTTATCCCCATCTGAGAAGGTTCTGATATAGTCGATCACATCTGAAACAGAGTCTTTTTTTACCTCTTCACCCGATCTTGGAGAATAGGTTCTTCCAATCCGCGCGAATAAAAGCTTCAGGTAATCATATATTTCAGTGGAGGTGCCAACCGTAGACCTTGGATTGGTGGAATTTACCTTTTGCTCTATGGCAATGGCAGGAGCTATGCCTTTAATGTAATCGACCTTTGGTTTGTCAAGCCTTCCAAGGAATTGCCTGGCGTAACTCGAGAGGCTCTCGACATATCGTCTCTGACCCTCAGCATAGAGGGTATCGAAGGCCAGGCTCGATTTGCCAGATCCGGATAAACCAGTGATAACCACGAGCTTATTCCTTGGAATAACCACATCAACATTCTTTAAATTATGCAGTTTTGCACCTTTTATGATGATGTTTTTCTTTGGATTAACCTTCGTAATATCAGTAATAACGGTCATCTTGAGCGAATAATTTTGCAAAGATACAACTTAGAATTCAGCTTTAAAAATGATGATGGAATGTGTCTAAAGTGTTAAAAATCAACATTTGTTTTGCTTTTTAGGAACGATTGTTGTTATATTTGAGGGATAAGAAACAGTATTTTTACACTATTAGCCTATACATAGCATTACTTTTTAAACCTAATTGAACCCCAAGTGTAGACGCAGTCTATGCGTTAAAAAGTAATGATTATGAATCGAGAACTGATCCCAGATGCTGTTTTGGTATCCAGCTACATTGAAGGTGATGAACAGGCCTTAGCCGTTCTCATCGAAAGACACAAGCAAAAAATTTACAGTTTTATTTATTCCAAGGTTTACGACCGGGATGTGACAGAAGACATTTTTCAGGACACATTCATCAAAGTGATTCGTACCCTAAAGTTGGGAAAATACAATGAGGAGGGTAAATTTCTACCCTGGATCATGCGTATTGCTCACAACCTGGTAATAGATCACTTCCGTAAGAACAACCGTATGCCGAAATTTGATAATACAGATGAATTCAATATTTTTTCTGTGATCAGCGACACCGGTCTGAACGCTGAAAAACAAATTATTAAGAACCAGGTAGAGGAAGATGTAAGGCGTTTGATAGAAGAACTTCCTGAAGATCAGAAACAGGTTCTAAAGATGCGTATGTACAAGGATATGAGCTTTAAGGAGATATCAGAATGTACCGGTGTAAGCATCAATACGGCCCTGGGAAGAATGCGTTACGCACTAATCAACCTCAGGAAAGTAATAGATAAGCATAATATAATTTTAACAAATTGATACAATAAACATGGTTTTGCCCCGTTTTAGCTTTAAGTCAAACCTAAAAAAAGTTAAATGGCAAAACTTTACACTAAGAACTTTAAACATTCTAAAACCCTAAAACCGAAAGAAGAAACGGTTAATTTTCTTCTAAGTTACTCTCAGGCTTTAAGTGTTATAAATTGTAATAAATTAAAGTTTGAAGCGCTTCTAAACTAAACTTTGGCGACAGCTCCGATGAAAATCGGAGCTTTTGTTTTAGGCCTTTCTTAAAAGGGATTTCCGCCCCACGGTTTTCGTTATTATATCCTTTTCCAAATCCCAGCCTCTCGCAGGGGAATATTCACGTCCGTAATAGATGATCTGAAGATGCAACTTATTCCATAGTTCTTCAGGGAATAATCGTTTGGCATCTTTTTCCGTTTGAACCACATTCTTACCCGAACTCAGTCCCCATCTGTACATCAGGCGGTGAATATGAGTATCGACAGGAAAAGCTGGGATACCAAATGCCTGCGACATGACTACGCTGGCGGTTTTATGCCCAACCGCTGGCAGTGCCTCAAGAGCTTCGAAATCAGCAGGCACCTGTCCGTCATGCTTTTCGATCAAAATATGTGATAAACCATGAATCCCCTTGCTTTTCATGGGTGAAAGGCCAACCGGTTTGATGATCTCCCTGATCTCCTCAACACTAAGCTTTACCATGTCGTAAGGATTGTTTGCCCTGGCGAAAAGAACAGGTGTGATCTCATTCACCTTTGCATCGGTGCTTTGGGCCGACAAGACCACCGCTATCAATAGAGTATATGGATCTTTATGACGGAGTGGGATAGGGGTTTCCGGATATAATTTTCCTAAAGTTTTAATAATGAAATCTACTTTCTCGGCTTTAGTCATTACTTTTGGCTGCTAAAGTTCAAAAATAACATTCTATTCAAAAATGCAAGCTATGAATACTTTAAAAATTGGTGATCGAATTCCAGATGTAACCGTTAATGACGAAGCAGGTAATCCTGTCAGGCTAAGGGATTATGAAGGCCAGAAACTTGTGGTATTCTTCTACCCTAAAGCCAATACCCCGGGTTGTACGGCAGAGGCCTGTGATCTGAGAGATCATTATTCCGAACTCAAGAAACAGGGCTATTCACTACTTGGTGTAAGCGCCGATACCGAAAAGAAACAGTCCAACTTCAAGGATAAATATGCTTTCCCTTTTCCTTTGTTGGCCGATGTTGAGAAAACAGTTATAGAGGCCTTTGGTGTTTGGGGTGAGAAGAAATTTATGGGCAAGGTGTATGACGGTATTCATCGGAAGACCTTTATTTTTAACCAGGATGGAAAAGTAGAACGGGTGATTGATAAGGTAAAGACAAAAGATCATGCCGCTCAAATTCTAGAAGAATAAAAAAAAACGACCAGCGGTCGTTTTTTTTTATTCGTCTTTATGAAGAACCTCTTCGGTCTCACAACCAAACAGGCTTTGTTTCTTGATTATTTCAGCAATCCCCTTCGGAAGCATTTCGTCCCAGCCTTCCTTGCCTTCAGATATCATTTTCAATACAGTTCTTGAGAATATTGTGAGAATATTCGGATTGTAATTGGTGATATCTACAACCTTTCCATTGTATTTAAAAAATTTGTAAAGCTCTTTCATCCGGGGGTGAACCTTCAAATTCTCGCTGGTTATTATGCCGTTGTTCTCATCTTGCATAGGATAGAGATAAACCCTCAGATCTTTAAAGAATAGCTTCCCGAAGGCCTCAAGAATACCGCCGCTGAGGTGCCTGTAGTATTTCTCATCGAAAATCTCGACCAGGTTGTTAACACCCATAGCAAGACCCATCCTGTTCTTTGTGTATTGGGAAAAATATTCAACAAGCCTGTAATATTCTTTGAAATTAGAGATCAGGACAGTCTGACCAAGCGAGCAAAGCAGTTTCGCCCTGTCCATAAAATCCTGTTCGTCTATCTCACCTTCCGCTCTCAGGTTTGACAGAGTGATCTCGAATACCACCTGAGTTTTTTCCGGATTTACCCTTGTCTCCTTCATGAACATCTCGAGCGAGCGCTCGTACATATCCATATTCACCTGGGTTACCGGCCTGAAACTTCCCCTTAAGGCGAGTATATTCTTCTTATAAAGAACTCCTGCAGGCAGAACGTTGTTTCCATCAGGCGAAAACATCACGGCATCCGTCATCCCATTTCGAACCAGTTGCAGACTCATCAATCTATTATCCACATCCTCAAAGAGTGGTCCTGAAAAGTTAATGGTATCGATCTCGATCTGGTCCTGGTCCAGGTGGTCGTAGAGATAACGCAATAATTTCTTGGGTTCATTATATTTATAGAATGCCCCGTAAATAAGGTTTGTTCCCAGGATACCGAGAGTTTCCTGCTGGAGCCTCGCGTCATTCTCCCGGAATCGGATATGGAGTATTATCTCGTTATACTCCTGGTAAGCTTCTATCTGGTACTTGATACCAACCCAACCATGACCTTTATATCGCTTCGCAAAATCGATAGTTGCGACAGTATTGGCGTAGGTAAAGAAGATCTTGTCAGGATGCTTGATTCGGCTTATGCGGTCTTCTATGAGATTGATCTCATGATTGAGCATTTTCTTCAACCTGGACTCAGTAACATAACGACCGTCGCTTTCATGACCATATATGGAGTCGCTGAAGTCCTTGTCGTAGGCAGACATCGCTTTAGCGATAGTTCCTGAACCACCACCAGCCCTAAAAAACTGACGCACGGTTTCCTGTCCTGCCCCTATCTCTGCGAAAGTCCCATAAATATGCTCATTGAGGTTGATGCGAAGTGCCTTCTGCTTTATGGAAGGAATGTTATCAAAATCTTTGTCACCTTTCAACGTGATCTCCATGGTAAAGAGTTGGAATTGATGTTTGATGCAAAGGTATTAAAAACGAGACTACCGCGAAAAATTTTGCAGTTATTTAGGATATTAAGACCGATGAAAGGCATCCCGGCGGGTAAATCGCCTACATTCCCTTTAGTTCGCTTATCAGATCAACAATGGTAGCTTTAGCATCCCCGAAAAGCATTGAGGTTTTCTGGTTGTAAAACAGCTCGTTATCGATACCCGCATATCCTGGATTCATCGTTCTCTTATTAACGATAATCTGACGTGCATGGTCAACATCCAGAATAGGCATACCGTAAATCGGGCTTGAAGTGTCATGACGCGCAGCGGGATTCACCACATCGTTAGCTCCCACGACAAGAACTACGTCAGTAGTCTGGAATTCAGGGTTCACGTCCTCCATCTCCGCCAGCTTATCGTATTCTACATTGGTCTCAGCCAGGAGAACATTCATATGACCTGGCATTCTCCCGGCCACAGGATGTATGGCATATTTCACCTCAATTCCCCGATTCTCCAGGAGTTGTTCAAGTTCGTGAATAGCGTGTTGGGCCTGAGCCACGGCCAATCCGTAACCAGGCACGAATATGATCCGTTCAGCATAGTTCATCAATATGGCCACATCACTTGTAGTAGCCTTTTTTATCGTTCCGGCCACCTTTACGTGAGTATCACCGCTCTCATCGATTCCTCCTCCGCCAAAAGCCCCGAACATCACGTTAAATAGTGACCTGTTCATTGCATCGCACATGGCGTAAGTCAGTATCAGACCAGCTGACCCCACAAGAATACCTCCGGCAAGCATAACCATATTGTCATACAAGACCCCGGTGACCGCTGCGGCGATACCTGTTAGCGAATTAAGTAAAGAGATAACAACCGGCATATCGGCCCCACCAATTGGTATTACCAGCATTACGCCGTAGGTCAATCCTATCAAACTGAGGAAAGCAACGGGAAGAAACCCTGTTGACCCACTAAAAACGATGAACGCAGAATAGGCTATCAGTCCTACGAAGATCAGGTTATTTATCAAATTATATTTGGGAAGACGAATGTCCTTCCACATGGTCCCGTTCAATTTTGCCCACGCTATCATACTTCCCGAAAATGTCAGACTTCCGATGGCAATGGCAGCTACAATAGTCACAATCTGGGTAATTGCCCCATCATTTTGACCGAATTCCACCAGTCCGATCAAGGCAGCACTTGCCCCTCCGAAACCATTAAAGAGGGATACCAGCTCCGGCATTTTGGTCATTTTTACCTGGATCGCGATCAGGTAACCAATAATTCCACCTATCGCAATCGCGGTTCCAATCAATACATAGATTAACGGCTGTACTTCAAATTCATGTAAAAGAATTGTTCCCAGGATGGCGAACCCCATGCCTCCGGCGGCGATAAGATTTCCCCTTTTTGCAGTTTCTGGATGTCCAAGTAGTTTTAGTCCGTAAATGAAGGTGACTGTAGAGATCAGGTAAACGATACTGAGGTATATATTCATTTTTTCTTTTTAAACATTTGTAACATGCGATTGGTCACGGCAAATCCGCCAACCACGTTTATTATTCCCAGAACCACTGCAATAAAACCAAGGCCGAGGGCGAGATAATTATCGGGTTCGGCATTTAACAGGACGAGGATGGCGCCAACAATAACCACACCGCTCAGGGCATTGGCCCCTGACATGAGTGGGGTATGCAACACAGCAGGAATATTTTTAATTACCTCGACACCGATAAAAATTACCAATATCAGAATGTAAATCAGTTCAAGGTTGTCCTTTACAAAATCTATTATGTCGGTCATACAGTTTGGGTTTTTCCGTTTTGTCTGATCTTACCATAATGTACAATAAGAGTTTCCTTTGTTATTTCATCTTCCATATCCCATTTAAATTCATTCTCGTCGGTCAGGTGGATAATGAAGTTGTACATGTTCTTGCCAAATAATTCACTGGCGTTGGTAGAAACACTCTCAGGAGCTATTGTAGTGCCAATTATCTTTACACCATTCACAAAAATTTCCTTATTCATCTTACTCAATTCACAATTGCCTCCCTGGGAGGCTGCCAGGTCGATAATAACGGCGCCGTTCTTCATCTTATGAACTTGTTCCTCGGTGATCAGAATAGGAGATTTACGCCCCGGAACCATGGCAGTTGTTATAATGAGATCTGCTTTTAACAAGGAAGATTCGACAGCTTCACGCTGTTTTCTCGCATATTCCTCAGAAGCAACCCTGGCATAAACGCTGGCTTCATCATCCCCGTTGCCTTCTACCTCTATAAACTTAGCACCCAGTGACTCTGTTTGTTCCTTAGTCTCGGGCCTTATATCTGTAGCCTCTACAATTGCACCGAGGCGTCTCGCTGTTGCAATGGCCTGAAGACCGGCTACACCTACTCCGAACACGAGCACTCTCGCGGGAGTTATCGTACCGGCGGCAGTCATCATGAGAGGCAATATCTTTTTCATCTCATATGCCCCTCTAATAACAGCTTTATAACCAGCCAAATTACTTTGTGAGCTCAGGACGTCCATATCCTGTGCCCTGGAAATCCTGGGCATGGCATCGAGCGAAAATGCCGAGACCCCAGATTCAGCAATTGCCCTGATCAACTCAGGATTTGATTTGTGAAAGAGCTGACTGATCAGGATCTGACCCTCATTAACCAATTTGAGGTCGTCATCATCAAATGGATTGATTTTGAGCAGGACATCTGATTCTTTGAAAACCACTCCGCGTTTTTCAATCTTTGCTCCGATATTACGGTAATCTGAATTCTTGAACGATGCCTTTTCCCCTGCATCATCTTCAACGATAATGTTAAAGTTCTTATCGATAAGTTGCTTGGCGATGTTCGGGGAGATGGCAACTCGGGTTTCACCCTTTTGAGTTTCTTTTAAAATGCCAATGGTCATAATTGAATTTTATTTACGAAGGTGTGTAAATTTAAGATTAAATTTGTGAATGAAATTTGACAAATATCACCTTTTGTGAATTTGATATCTTTTTTTTCTGAAGAACTTATTTTATAATATTATTCTGAACAGAAAGCTATTTATTTTATAGGTGAAATCACATATTAAACGTCAAGAGGGTCATATTTCAGTTGATCGGCACCCATTAACCGTATGATACAGATTTTCAGCTGAAATTTAATTTAATCATATGATAGTCACCTTTTTAGGAACTGGAACATCTCAGGGGATTCCTGTTATTGGAAGCGATCATCCCGTATGTATGAGTGGTGATGACCGTGACAGACGGCTAAGGGTTTCGGTGATGGTTGAATGGGAGGACGCCTGCTATGTGGTTGATTGTGGCCCTGATTTCAGATACCAGATGCTGAGAGCGGGCTGTGAACATCTCGATGGCATAATATTCACTCATGAGCATAGCGATCATGTTGCCGGTTTGGACGATATAAGGCCCTTTGTATTCAGGCAGGGTGATATGCCTATTTATGCTCACAAAAGGGTACTAGAGGCTATTAAAAGACGTTTTGATTATGTGTTTGACACCGAAAACAAATATCCGGGAGCTCCCTCAGTCAACCCTATTGAGATTACAGACCGCCCTTTCAAACTAAAAGGATTAGAGGTCACCCCGGTTAATGTAAGGCACAATACGCTGGAGATATTCGGTTTTCGCTTTGGCGATTTCACCTATATAACCGATGCAAAGCTGATTGTTGAGGAGGAAA
This sequence comes from Flavobacteriaceae bacterium, assembly GCA_041618535.1. Lineage (GTDB taxonomy): Bacteria > Bacteroidota > Bacteroidia > Flavobacteriales > Flavobacteriaceae > SHLJ01. Next base: position 31 of record JBFKFP010000036.1, on the reverse strand, counting down.
TTGAGAAGGTGAAGGGAAGTAAAGTTTTGGT
>JBFKFP010000035.1:0-21201 GCA_041618535.1 Flavobacteriaceae bacterium | reverse complement strand
TTGTCAATGATCTGAAATTGAATCGGACCAGGCAATATGAGAATAACACCTCCCTGGCGAATGCCTATGTGGAAGCCTTCATTTATGATCAGAAATGGGAGGATCAGGTAAAATTCCTTGATGAAATCAAAACTATAACGAAAGATGAATTGGTGTCTTACGCCAATGATTTCTATAGGGATAATTACGTCATTACTTACAAACGTAAAGGGGAAGATCCAAATATTGTTAAGGTTTCAAATCCTGGTATAACCCCGGTAAATCTCAATCGTGGTCAACAATCGGAATGGGTGTCCGAATTCTTTAAAATGGAATCTGACCCTCTTCAACCCAAATATGTAGATTACAAAAGTGAGATCAAATCCTACAAGCTTGAGAACGGGATAGAAGTTTCTCACATTAACAATGAAAGGAATGATCTGTTCGATCTGAACATCATTTTTGACATGGGTAATGATAATAATAAGAAAATTGGGCTGGCGGCAGGTTATATGGAATATTTGGGCACAGATAAATTTAGTGCCGAAGAACTTAAAAAAGAGTTCTATAAATTGGGAATTAATTATTATGTAAGCACCGGTGGAGACCGAACTTATGTAGGATTAAATGGCCTGAAGGAAAATCTTAATGAAGGCCTTGAATTGCTAGAACACCTGTGGTCTGATGCCGTAGCCGATGAAGAGGCCTATTCAAAATATGTAGACAAGATCGCTAAAGGTCGTCAGGATTCAAAAACCCAGAAAGGAAGTATCCTTTACAGCGGGTTAATGAATTTTGGCAAATATGGAGAGAATAGCCGATTAAGAAACATCTTGCAGGTAAGTGAATTGAAGAACATCGATCCGCAAGAACTGGTAGATTTAGTTAAAGAACTGAAGAACTTTAAGCAGCGCATATTCTATTACGGGAAAGACATCGATAATGCTATTGAGGTGTTAAATGCCCAGCATAATTTAAATTCTGAAATGAGAGATTATCCTGAGGCCATGGCCTTTGTTGAGAAAGAAACAGGGGGTAACGTATATTTCGTTGATTACGATATGGTGCAGTCTGAAATGCTTTTCCTGGCTAAAGGTGATCCATTTTCAGCCGAAAATATGGCAGCGGCTCGATTGTTCAATACTTATTTCGGGAGCGGACTGTCCTCCATTGTTTTCCAGGAGATAAGAGAGTCAAAATCCCTTGCATATTCGGCTTGGGCGAGTTATTCAATTCCGTCAAAAAAGGAAGAATCCAACTATGTAATGGCATATATAGGGACTCAGGCCAACAAGATGCCGGATGCCGTTGATGCCATGATGGATCTTATGAGCAACCTTCCGCAGGCAGAGGAACAATTTCTTGCTGCAAGGGAAGCTACTCTCAAGAAAATTGCTGCCGAACGAATCACGAAAGCAAATATTTTCTGGAACTACGAGAGGTTAAAACGTCTTGGATTCGACAACGACTACAGGGAATCCATGTACAATGCAATAGAAAATATGACTATGGATGATCTGAAAGCTTTCTTCGATGACAATATCAAAGGTGAGAATTACAATGTCATGGTCATAGGGAATAAGAATGATATCGATATGGAAGCTCTAGGTAAATTGGGTGTAATCCAGGAGATGGATATCGATTATCTCTTCAATTATGAAAAGCCTGAAGAAATTAAAATGTAGCATCAGATTGCTGTTAAAAACCTCACAATTTCTTGTGAGGTTTTTTGATTTCTTACAACTTGTATGTCTATCTTTGGTTAACAATCATCGAAAAACAATCATATGAAATTACTTGAAGGAAAAACGGCTATCATTACCGGAGCCAGTAGGGGGATCGGTCGTGGTATCGCGAAGGTTTTTGCTGAGCACGGGGCAAATGTGGCCTTTACCTACAGCTCATCGTCAGAAGCTGCTCAGGAACTTGAGAATGAATTGCAATCGGCCGGTGTGAAGGCCAAATCATATAAGAGCGACGCCGCGAGTTTTGAAGAGTCACAAAAACTCGCAGAGGATGTACTGGAGGAATTCGGAAGTATTGATGTACTTGTCAATAACGCAGGAATTACTCGCGATAATTTATTGATGCGGATTAGCGAGGAGGATTTTGATAAGGTGATTGAAGTTAACCTGAAGTCTGTGTTTAACATGACCAAAGCGGTTCAGCGAACCATGCTGAAACAGCGGAAAGGATCGATTATCAATATGAGTTCTGTGGTAGGTATTAAAGGAAATGCCGGACAAACTAATTATGCGGCTTCAAAAGCCGGAATTATCGGATTCTCCAAGTCTGTTGCACTTGAACTGGGCTCTCGCAATATACGCTGTAATGTGGTGGCTCCCGGATTTATAGAGACCGAAATGACGGCCAAACTTGATGAAGCTACCGTAAACAGCTGGAGGGCAGCAATCCCGCTCAAACGCGGAGGAACGCCTGAGGATATCGCTAATGCCTGTGTTTTTCTTGCTAGCGACCTTTCCGATTATGTAACCGGTCAGACACTGAATGTCGACGGTGGAATGCTGACCTGAGTTCTTTAAACGGGTTTCATAGCTTCAAATTAAATTGAATACTGAAACGATTCTATATATTGCCCTTGCACTCGTAATCGCCATAGCCCTGGCTGGTTATCAATATCTTGTTGGCTCACAGAGATCAAGGTTGAATTTTCTGCTTTCCGTTCTGAGGGCGCTGACTTATTTTCTCATAGGACTTTTACTGATCAATCCTAAATTTGAGCAGAGTACCATATTTAATGAAAAGCCTGATCTTCTTGTGGCAATCGATAATTCTGAATCCATCAGCCAGCTCGGACAGTCTGATGTTCCCGCAGGTTTTCTTCAATCGATTAGGAATTCGGATGAGCTGAATAACAGGTTTAACATCTCATATTTTAAATTCGGCGAAAAGCTGAGCACCCTCGATTCACTTAGCTTCGATGAAGGTCAGAGTGATATTAATTCTGTTTTCAAAGGGCTTAAACAGGTATATCAGGAGGGAGTCGCACCTCTGATTATTCTTACTGATGGTAACCAGACTTTCGGAAACGATTACGAATACGGTTCGAGGCAATATAAACATGCTGTTTTTCCGGTAGTGCTCGGAGATACTGCTAAGTATTCAGACCTTCGAATCGATCAGTTGAATGTTAATAAATATGCTTTTCTGAAAAACCGCTTTCCGGTTGAAGTGTTTGTTTCCTATTCAGGAGACGATGATGTAAGAAGCCGGTTGATCATTTCATCGGGCTCTACTGTGGTTTATTCAACTGAATTGAGCTTTTCAAGGACAAATACGTCTCAAAGTGTCAATCTTACCCTGGCTGCGAACAAGGTGGGGGTTTTGTCATATAATCTCACTATTCTTCCACTTGATAACGAAAAGAACACGGTCAACAATACCAAACCATTTGCCGTTGAAGTGATAGACCAGAAAACCAATGTAGCCTTGGTTTCATCTTTCTCTCACCCCGACCTGGGTGCCTTGAAAAAGTCTGTTTCCAGCAATGAACAAAGGCGGGTTGAAATCCTGTCTCCTGATGAAGCGGTTCGAAAATTGGATGAGTTCCAGCTTATTATTCTCTATCAACCTGATTCGGGTTTCCGGCCACTCATCCAGGTATTGGAAGAAAGCAAAAGCAATATGTTTCTTATTGCAGGGACACAAACCGACTGGAGGCTGCTAAATGCTATGCAAAGCCGCTATGAACAGGAAATAACAGGCCAGGCAGAAGATTTTCAGCCTAGTTTGAATCCTAATTACAACAATTTCATTGTCGAGGATCTGAATTTTGCTTCATTTCCTCCATTACGATCTGAATTTGGTGAATTCAGCATCAATATGCCTTATGAAACCCTTTTATATAAGGCGATAAATGGAAATGTCATCGACGAACCCCTGATGCTGACTCTGGAGAACCAGGGAAGGAGGGAGGCTGTGATTCTCGGTGAAAACCTTTGGAAATGGAGATCTCAAAGTTATTTGAATTCTGATTCTTTCGAGGCATTCGATAATTTTATCGGCAAGATAGTTCAGTTCCTTGCTTCAGACAGGCAGAGAAGAAGGCTCACCTTAAACTATGAATCCTTCTACAACGGAAACAGCGATATCATCATATCTGCCCAGTATTTCAATAAAAATTATGAATTCGACAATAAGGCGAGGTTAGAAATAATACTGAGGAATAAAGAAAACGACCAGACTCAAACCATACCTTTTATCATTCGACAAAATAATTACCAGGTCGATCTCAGTGGATTGTCACCAGGAGAATACTCCTTTACAGTGAGAACTGCAAATGGCGAAGCCTCCCAATCAGGTGCTCTTACCATTCTGGATTACAATGTTGAACAACAATTTTTAAACGCCGATCTTGAGAAGCTGGATGCCGTAGCCAGATCGTCGGAAGGCAGCCTGTTCTATTCATCTGAAACCGATCGTTTAATCGGTTCATTATTGGCTGATTCTAGGTTCGCAACTATTCAAAAAAGTATTAAAAAAGTCGTACCTTTGATAGACTTTAAGATCCTGTTGTTCCTATTGGCCTTAAGCCTTGCAGCAGAGTGGTTTATCAGGAAATACAACGGACTCATTTAACTAAAAACATTCAAATTAATATGGAAAAATTACCAAAGATAGGAATACCTATCATTGTCGCTTTAATTATTCTGATAATTCTTATCGGAAAATCGGCTGTAACAATTGGATCGGGTCAAGCCGGTGTTCTTTATAAAACATTTGGTGGAGGGGTTGTGACAGATCAACCACCACTAGGTGAAGGCTTTCACGTCGTAGCGCCCTGGAATAAGGTATTTATTTATGAAGTACGACAACAGGAACTTTTCGAGAAAATGAAGGTTCTGTCTTCAAATGGTTTGGAAATTCAAATCGATGCCTCTGCATGGTATGAGCCGGTTTATAATGATTTAGGTAATTTACATCAATCACTTGGTGAGAATTATTTACAACGTGTTATTCAACCTGCAATAAGAAGTGCGGCCCGTAGTGTTGTTGGGCGATATACACCCGAACAACTCTATTCGAGTAAGCGGGATGCTATTCAGGATGAAATATTTGCAGAGACTAAAGTTATACTTGAAGATCAATATGTTCAATTAAATGAGGTACTTGTTCGAGACGTAACCTTACCTCCCACGATTAAAGAAGCCATTGAGCGGAAACTGAAGCAGGAACAGGAATCTTTAGAATATGAGTTTCGACTTGTCACTGCTGCAAAAGAGGCGGAAAAAGTCATTATTGAAGCTCAGGGTAAGGCAGATGCCAACCGTATTTTGAGTGCATCACTTACCGACAAAATTTTACAGGATAAGGGAATAGAAGCAACGATAAAGTTGGCGGAATCTCCTAATAGTAAAGTGGTGATCATAGGATCGGGTAAGGACGGTCTTCCAATTATCCTTGGGGATCAATAAGCTCTTAAAATTTGGAATTTTAGAAATTTTTTCCGAACCTTTGTTCATCAAAAGAAAACATGACTTATTCAATTATACATCACCATCATTTTCATCCTTGCACTCAGGCGAGCTGAAAATGTATTGAATTAAGTTAAAATATATTTAAAACCCGTTTGAGTAATCTTGCGGGTTTTTTTATTGAATTAAATTCGCAATCCTCACTCAAACCAATTAAAATAATAATGAGTACACTAAGAATTGCTATTCAGAAATCCGGACGCCTGCACGATAATTCCATGACTTTAATGAAGGAAATAGGAATTTCTATCAACAATGGGAAAGACCAATTGAAAGCTTCGGCCCGTAACTTCCCGCTTGAGGTGTTTTACCTAAGAAACAGTGATATTCCGCAGTACCTCAAGGACGGGGTTGTTGATGTAGCAATCATCGGGGAAAATCTTCTTGTTGAAAAAGCGCCTGATATCGGTTTTGCCGAGAAACTGGGATTTTCCAAATGTCGCGTTTCATTGGCAGTTCCCAAGAATTCAGGAATCGAAGACATGAAAGGCCTGCACGGAAAGCGAATCGCTACTTCCTATCCAAATACCGTAAACCGGTTCCTGGAAAAGAAAGGGATTTCGAGTTCACTTCACTTAATTAACGGTTCGGTTGAGATCGCACCAAACATCGGGCTCGCTGATGCCATTTGTGATATTGTGAGCAGTGGCAGCACTCTTTTCAAGAACAACCTGAAAGAGATCGAGGTTCTTTTTAGATCGGAGGCAGTTCTTGCGGTTTCACCGTTGATGAGCGAGGAAACCCTCGCTATATTCGAGAAATTCAGGTTCAGGATAAAATCGGTTTTAAGTGGTCGGCAAAAAAAGTATGTGCTGCTAAACGCTCCCAATGAAAAGGTGGATATAATATGTTCCATTTTGCCAGGCATGAAGAGCCCTACCATCCTACCACTTGCTGAGGAAGGCTGGAGTTCGCTGCATTCGGTGATCGACAAAAATGATTTCTGGGAGATAATAGATGAGCTTAAAGCGAATGGTGCTGAAGGCATTCTTGTTTGCCCCATCGAAAATATGATCCTTTAAAAACTATGAAGACAATTATTAATCCATCCCGAAGCACATGGAATGAACTTGTCAGGCGCCCTGTCCGGTCATACGATGATTTGGAGGAACAGGTCAGGTCTGTGTTCGAGGATATCGATAAGCGCGGTGATTCGGCCATCCTTGATTTCACAGAAACATATGATAAGGTCAGGTTGAAGAATATGCTGGTATCTGACCGGGAGTTTTCGGAGGCTGACGATAAGCTTGATGATTCGCTTAAAGGAGCGATCAATCATGCGCGGATCAATATAGAACGGTTTCACAAAGCACAGATTACCGGCTTTGATAAGATCGAAACCACTCCTGGCGTCTTTTGCTGGCAGGAATACCGGCCAATTGAGAAGGTAGGTCTTTACATTCCGGGAGGTACGGCCCCGCTATTTTCCACCGTCCTGATGTTAGCGATTCCGGCCAAACTTGCGGGATGTGATGAAATTGTAATTTGCACACCTCCGAAAGCGAATGGAGAAGTAGCACCCGAAATACTTTATACCGCGAAAGCCTGCGGCGTGACTAAGGTTGTTAAAGCAGGAGGTATGCAGGCCATAGCCGGATTATCCATTGGAACTGAATCTATTCCGAAGGTCTATAAAATTTTTGGCCCTGGAAATCAATATGTCACAATCGCGAAACAATGGGCTATCCGTTACGGGGTGGCCATCGATATGCCAGCCGGGCCGAGTGAACTTCTGGTAGTGGCTGATGATTCCTCAAACGCGAGATACATCGCCTCCGATTTATTATCTCAGGCAGAACACGGAGCAGATAGCCAGGTTATTCTAGTCAGTCTTTCCGTGGAAAAATTAGTTGAAGTGGAAGCTGAGGTGAATCGCCAGCTCAGGGATCTTCCGCGTAAGCATCTCGCCAGTATCGCTATTTCAAATTCCAAACTAATTCAGTTCGATGATATAAAAGATGCTTTGGACTTTATCAATCTTTATGCTCCGGAGCATTTTATCATCGCTAATCATGACGAGGATTATTTTACACGGAATATAGTAAATGCAGGGTCTGTTTTTGTTGGGCCTTACACGCCAGAAAGTGCCGGTGATTACGCATCCGGAACAAACCATACTCTGCCAACCAACGGATTTGCACGTAATTATAGCGGCGTAAATTTGAACAGTTTTACAAAAACCGTGAGCTTTCAAAAACTTACGGAAGATGGATTGAGGAACCTCGGTGAGACGGTTGAGCTAATGGCTGAGGCAGAAGGGCTTTTTGCGCACAAAAACGCCGTTACGATCCGATTAATTGACCTGCAAGAATGAAACCGACAATTTCAGAATTGATAAGACCCTCAGTGTTACGGTTGAAACCCTATTCATCCGCCCGGGATGATTTTAAAGGGAAAACCGACGGGATGGTCTTTATAGATGCAAATGAAAACCCTTTCGGCTCCGGATTGAATCGCTACCCTGATCCAAGACAGACCTCATTGAGAAAAGCGATCGGTTCCCATAAAGGCATTGATCCCTCTTACATTTTACTGGGAAATGGAAGCGACGAGGTCCTTGATCTTATAGTCAGGGTTTTTTGTGAACCCGGATCAGACAAAGTGGTTACTTTGCCACCAACTTATGGTATGTATGAGGTGATCGCAGGAATCAATGATATAGGGATTGTGAGGATTAACCTTGACAATCACTTTCAGCCTGATCTCAAGGCCATTGCCGAAGTAAACGATGAGAGGTGTAAAATCCTTTTTCTATGCTCTCCGAATAACCCCTCGGGAAATGCTTTATCAGTCGAAAAAGTGGAAGCCATTCTAAAATCCTTTAAGGGTATAGTCGTAATCGATGAGGCCTACTCCGATTTTAGTAAAACCGATAGCTGGACAACTAGACTTACAGAGTATCCCAATTTGATCGTGACTCAAACCCTGTCTAAGGCATACGGCCTGGCTGCCATCCGCTTGGGGATCTGTTATGCCGACCCGCAGATCATCGAAGCCCTTAACAGGATTAAGCCGCCGTATAATGTGAACAGTCTTACCCAGGAAGCCGCGCTGCTAAAACTACATAATATCGATGGCGTGCGTAAGGAAGTCAAGCGAATCCTTGAGGAACGAAGAAGATTGTCTGAATCATTAAAGAAATCACCAATAGTTAAAAAAATATGGCCGTCTGATGCTAACTTTCTGCTCGTCCGGGTTGATAATGCTGATAAGCGTTATGAAGATCTTCTTGATATGAAGATAGTAGTTAGAAACAGAAGCAACCTTCCGGGTTGTGAAAATTGCCTGCGATTTACTGTAGGCACAGAGGAAGAGAACAATAAATTGCTGGAAGCTATAAACAAATTGAAATGAAGAAAGTACTTTTTATCGACAGGGATGGTACCCTGATCCTGGAACCAGCCGATGAGCAGATCGATTCCTTTGAAAAACTGGACTTTTATCCCGAAGTATTCCGGTATTTGGGTAAGATAGCCGAAGAGCTCGATTATGAGTTGGTTATGATCACCAATCAGGACGGTCTCGGTACCCCGGCCTTCCCGGAATCCGATTTTTGGCCTGTACATAATTTTATCATAAACAGCTTTGAATCTGAAGGAGTTAAATTTGAAAATATTCTTATAGACAAAACCTTTGCCAAGGACAATGCACCCACCCGAAAGCCCAACACGGGTCTGCTTACAGAGTATTTCTCAGACACATATGATCTTGAAAATTCATTTGTGATCGGGGACAGGTTAACCGATATGGAATTGGCGAAAAACCTGAAAGCTGGTGGTATCTTTATCAATAATGAGAGTTACCTGGGTTCTGATGAAGTGCGCACGCAAAGGGACGATCTTTCCAGGTTTATCAAATTGGAAACAACAAATTGGAAATTGATCTATGAATTTCTGAAACTTAAATCCAGAAGTTCTGAAGTGGTCAGAGATACTAATGAAACCAGAATCCATATCAAACTTAATCTAGATGGCCAGGGAAGAAGTGAGATAAGTACCGGTCTTTCTTTTTTTGATCATATGCTTGACCAGTTATCAAGGCATGGAAAGATTGACTTACTGATTAAAACGGAGGGTGATCTGGAGGTTGATGAGCATCATACCATTGAAGACACGGCAATTGCACTCGGGGAAGCATTTCAAAAGGCACTGGGCGATAAAAAAGGGATGGAGCGCTATGGTTATTGCCTGCCAATGGACGACTGCCTGGCACAGGTGGCCTTGGATTTTGGTGGCAGGAACTGGCTGGTTTGGGAGGCGGAATTTAAACGTGAGATGATAGGAAAGATGCCTACAGAAATGTTTATGCACTTTTTCAAATCATTCAGCGATTCTGCCAAATGCAACCTCAATATCAAGGCTGAAGGGCAAAATGAACATCATAAGATAGAAGCCATTTTTAAGGCTTTTGCCAAGGCGATAAAAATGGCTGTCAAGCGCGATCCTGAGCATCTTGTTTTACCATCAACTAAAGGAACGCTGTAATGGATCTTGTAATCATAGATTACGGAGCGGGAAATATCAAGAGTATTCAATTTGCTTTTGAACGTCTCGGGGTTCATGCCCGTTTAAGTAAGAATCCCGAGGTTATTTCGGCTGCCGATAAAATAATTTTTCCCGGTGTGGGTGAGGCCAGCTCGGCTATGAACAAGCTTAGGGCCAGCGGGCTTGAGGGCCTAATTCCGGACCTCAGACAACCCGTTCTTGGAATCTGTCTTGGGATGCAGTTGTTATGCCTTTCCACAGAGGAGGGAAATACAAAAGGTCTCGGAATATTTCAAACTCATGTCAAACGATTTTCGAATAATGTTAAAGTTCCGCATATGGGCTGGAATACAGTAACAGGTTTACGTTCCCATCTGTTTGACAAGATTGAAGAGAATGCTTACATGTATTTGGTACATAGCTATTATGCTGAAAACTGTGAGGAGGCAGTTGCTCATACATTTTATGAACTTGAGTATGCTTCGGCACTTCGGCACCAAAACTTTTATGGTGTTCAGTTTCACCCTGAAAAAAGCAGCAGTGCAGGAGAACAATTATTGATTAATTTTCTGAATTTATAAGATGAGAATAATTCCGGCAATAGATATTATAGACGGCAAATGTGTCAGGCTGACCAAAGGGGATTATTCCACCCAGAAAATTTATAACGAGGATCCTCTTGAAGTGGCCAAGATGTTTGAGAATTCGGGAATTCAGCATCTTCATTTGGTTGATCTTGACGGGGCAAAAGCCAAGCATATCGTGAATTATAAAGTTCTCGAAACCATTGCAGGAAAAACCAGCCTTAAAATCGATTTTGGCGGCGGGTTAAAGTCTGATGAAGATTTAAGGATCGCCTTCGAGAGCGGGGCAAGTCAGGTTACCGGAGGAAGCATTGCCGTTTCTCAACCTGAGCTGTTTCGTAAGTGGATTAAAGAATATGGTAATGATAAGATCATTTTAGGGGCAGATTCCCATGATGGGGCCATCGCAATTACTGGATGGACCGAGCGCAGCGATAAACAGTTACTCCCGTTCATTAAGCAATATCAGTCCGATGGAATATTATATGTTATTTGTACGGATATTTCGAAAGACGGTATGTTGGAAGGACCGGCTGTCGATCTCTACCGTGAGATATTAAGTGAGGTAAACAACATTAAACTTATAGCCTCGGGCGGTATTGCAAAATTTGACGACCTTAAAACGCTACTGGAAACTGGATGTGAAGGAGCGATCGTTGGCAAGGCCATTTATGAAAACAGGATCACATTAAAAGAACTGGAACAATTTATTCTGAATTAAAAGGATGCTTACAAAACGAATAATTCCCTGCCTGGATATCAAGAATGGACGAACCGTCAAAGGGGTGAATTTTGTCAACCTGATCGATGCGGGTGATCCCGTGGAACTTGCAGCTGAATATGCCAGACAAGGCGCAGACGAATTGGTTTTTCTTGATATTTCAGCAACATTGGAAGCAAGGAAGACACGTCATGACATGGTATTGCATGTAGCCGAGGCCATTAATATTCCCTTTACTGTGGGGGGAGGTATCCGGACAGTAGATGATGTAGACGACCTGCTCCAGTGTGGTGCCGACAAGGTATCTGTAAATTCTTCAGCCGTTAATGATCCAGAACTCATCAGCACTCTTGCGAAGAAGTTCGGAAGTCAGTGCGTTGTGGTTGCTATAGATGCGAAAGAAGTGGGCAAACATTGGAAGGTTCACCTCTCGGGAGGGACGATCCCTACTGATATCGATCTGTTTGAGTGGGCATGTGAGGTTGAAAGAAGGGGAGCGGGAGAGATATTATTTACCTCCATGAATAATGACGGAACGAAGGCAGGCTTTGCCAATCATGCTTTGGCCAAGCTTTCTGATTTAGTAAATATCCCTATAATTGCCTCGGGCGGGGCCGGAACTATTCAGCATTTTATAGATACCTTTGAATATGGAAAGGCTGACGCTGCTTTAGCTGCCAGCGTTTTTCATTTCGGCGAGATCCCCATCCCGCATTTAAAAAGGGAATTACGAAAAAACAATATAGAAGTTCGACTATGACGACTGAAATCAATTTTGAGAAATCAACAGATGGCCTGGTGCCTGCAATCGTTCAGGATTACAAAACGAATAAGGTTCTGATGTTGGGATATATGAACAGGGAGGCCTTTGAAAAAACCACCTCATCGAACAAAGTCACTTTCTACAGTCGCTCGAAAAAGAGACTATGGACCAAGGGAGAGAGCAGTGGAAACCTCCTGGAACTTGTTGATATTAAATTGGATTGCGATAAGGATGCACTTTTGATCATGGCGAATCCTTCAGGGCCGACGTGTCACACTGGATCAGATACCTGCTGGAATGAAATAAACAGCGCCTCTTATGGTTTCTTGACAGAACTGGAGGAAATTATCACAGACCGTCAGAAACATGCTTCAATAGAGACCTCTTATGTAGCGGGACTTTTTGATAAGGGAATCAACAAGATTGCTCAGAAAGTAGGAGAGGAGGCTGTTGAAACTGTAATTGAGGCCAAAGATTCCAACGACGAATTATTTCTTAACGAAAGTGCTGATCTCTTATTTCACTTCATGATCTTACTACGGGCCAAGGGCTATGGTTTGGATGACGTTATCGGAGTCCTTGAGGGAAGACACAAATAAACCCCTTCAACCATGTTTACCAAGACATACTATTACCTTGTCCGGTTACAATATTTAGGCTACCGCTTTCATGGCTGGCAAAAGCAGCCAAATCTGAAGACCGTGCAGTATATGGTGGACCGCACCTTAAAATATGTGCTGGAAGGCAGGTCGTTCAAAACCCTTACTTCGGGACGTACAGACGCGAAGGTTTCCGCCCTTGGTGCAGCTTTTGAACTTTTTTTAAAAGACCACCCTATCGAAGATTTCGAAGAATTCCTCGATATTTTTAACGAAAATCTTCCACAGGATCTACGCGCCTTGTCTATCGAGGAAGTTGATCATGATTTCAATGTCATTCAGCATGTTCGCGAAAAAGAATACCTCTATCTATTCGCTCACGGTAAAAAGCTCCATCCATTCTGTTCGCCTATCATGGCTACTGTTTTAAGTCCTTTAAATATCGAAATTATGAAACAAGGTGCGAGGCTTTTTGAGGGCACCCATAATTTCAGGTCCTATTGCTTCCGCTCTACTGAAAATGGAAATTATGTCAAGACGATTGAAAGTTGTGAGCTTATGGAGAACGAGATGTTCACTGCAAATTTCTTTCCGGAGAACAGCTATTTGCTGCGTGTGAAGGGACATGGCTTCGGGAGGAACCAAATCCGTCTGATGATGGGTGCACTTATTGAACTGGGCATGGGCAAGCGAACCCTTGATCAGATCAGAGAGAGCCTGGCAGAAGACTACCCCTACAATATGCAATACATGGCTCCTGCATCCGGTCTTATCCTAAACAGGATTGAATTTTTTGATAAGCCTTAAATGACTCATTTTAACATAAGTGGTTGATTATTATGCAAAATTCTCTTAAATCAGCCTGTAAGCTGTTAATATTAGTTAAATGACTTGACATTTTTCTTTGATCCATTATATTAAGAAAGTAGTCATCACGAATTAAGTACATGTTGAAATTCCTAATGCCTTTTGAGATCTAACCTCATGCAATGGTGTTCTTCCCGTAAGAACTCCTGAAAGCTTATTCAGTCCATCTTTCTTTTCCTTTTATCTGGTTTAAAACAGATTCATGATATTTTCACCTCTGACTCCCTTTGTATGGTCCTCTGAAAGTTCAGGAAACAGGATGAAGTAAAGCTAAAAACCTACCCTTTAAAATTTGTACAATCATTAAAATAATCACACTATGCAACTTCAAATAGAATCTTCAATTCAATTAATAACTGACAAATTACAGTCATGGTTTGACGCATTTGTCAGCAATCTTCCGAATCTGGGACTTGCGTTCATTGTTTTACTTGTGTCTTACTTCCTTTCAAAATATATATATAAGATCGTTCTTAAAATAATATCAACCCGAGTTGAACAACCGTCATTGCAACGATTGGTTGCCAGAGCTGCCTCTGTTGGAATAGTGGTTGCGGCCCTGGTACTGGTACTCGCCATCTTAAATCTTAACCAGGCTTTAACATCTATGTTAACCGGTGCTGGTGTATCAGGATTGGTGATCGGTTTGGCACTTCAGGGTACTTTATCCAATACGTTCTCGGGAATTGTATTATCTGTAAGGAAGAACATCCAAATTGGAAACTGGATCAAATCTAATGGCTATGAGGGTGAGGTCGTAGATATAAACCTGAGAAATACAGTAGTGAAAGAGGCTGATAATAACATAGTCCTGATCCCGAATAAAATGATGGTGGAAAATCCTATTAAGAATTTTTCCACCACAACTAAAACACGAATAACCCTTCTTTGCGGTGTTGGTTACGAATCCGACCTGGACAAGGTTGAACGATTAACCCGGGAGACCCTTGCCTCTTCTTTTGATAAGGATGATCCCGAAAGCAATATTGAATTTTACTACACAGAATTTGGAGATAGTTCGATCAATTTTATGAGTCGTTTCTGGATCGAAGCCCAAAGCGGCTTAGAGAAACTAAGAGCCAAGAGTAAGGCCATTATCGCGTTAAAGAAAGCATTCGACAGGGAAGATATAAACATTCCGTTTCCAATCAGAACGCTGCAATTTGATAAACCGGCCGTGATGAACTTGACTGAAGCCGTTGAAGCTAAGCCAAGTCAGAACTAATTTTAGGGACGGAAGATCCCACTATCCGCTTCGAAATGATTTTTAACCCTGAAAACAAATAAAATGAAACGATTAATTTACATATTCATATTACTATTGTTTACTGGAACCTACGCACAGACAGACACAGTAGACCGTATGGAAGAAACAACTGTGCAAATTGTAGAAAATGATGATAAAGCAAATGGCTTAAAGTCTAAGGTCAAGGTAAAGACCATTAAAGAACAGTCTATAATGACCGACCCAATGCAGAAAGGCGAACTGAATCAGGATCGCTATTTACCTGGGGTCAAAGTCACTAAAACCATATCGATTGATTCAGACCGTGATTCATTTTACGACGAAAAGATCGAGCTAAATTATTATGAGTTCAAAGGGAAAAAGTACTTTTTCTCAGTAAATGACAAGGGCTTTGATATACTGTCAGATCCCGAAAAAAGTTCAGTTCTCGCCACGGCCATAATTTCATCCACTCCGAACCTATATTTGATCAAGATCGATGGTCTGGTCGGTTTTGGATATTTCGATGAAGAAGGCAGCCTCATTGTTGACTACCTGGACCGTGACGATTTTAAAGTGATCAATATGAAATTCAACAAGTTGTCATTCTGATACAACAACTTGAATTCGTGATGAAAGTCCCCGGAAAGGGGACTTTTTTGTATTTTAAACGTTTAAATTAAAAAATGATGAGCATAACTATTCCTAAAGAGGCCCTGAAATTTCTAACTGATTTGTCGGAGAACAATAATCGTGACTGGTTCACCGAACACAAAAAGGAATTCAAATCAATAGAGTCTGGGGTAAAGGAATTTTATAATCAAATTTTCAATGATCTCAATCAGCATGACCAGGTAGACAAGATGAAATTATTCCGCATATACAGGGATGTGAGATTCTCTAATGATAAAACTCCTTATAAAACTCATTTTGGCGGATCTTTCCATAGGAAGAAACCTGAATTAAGGGGTGGGTATTATCTTCATATTTCTCCAAAGAATGGCTCTTTCATCGCAACGGGATTTTGGGAGCCCAACAAGGATGATCTTTACCGGATCCGTAAGGAATTCGAAACAGATGATTCAGAAATAAGGGAAATAATGACAAATTCTGAATTTAAATCGGTTTGGGGTGAACTTGTTGGAGATGAAGTTAAGACCGCTCCAAAAGGTTTTCAAAAGGAGCATCCGGCCATCGATCTGATAAGGAAGAAACAATTTATTTTCACGAAAACCTTTTCCGATAAGGAGGTGACCTCGCCAGGCTTTTTACAGGAAATAGACAAATCCTTTAAGGCCATCAGACCATATTTTGACTATATGAGCGATGTGCTTACCACCGATCTCAATGGTGTAAGCCTGATATGATCACACAGCTGTAAGGAATTCCGGTTTCTCAAATAACTGAATATGGGAAAGGAAACGCTCCTTTACTATGTTCATCATTCGTTTGTTCAAAGCAGAGCTGTTACCGATGTAAAGCTGGTATTCTTCCGAAGTGAACATCCCGATTATCATCCCTTTGAGCGAGTTCCTGAATTTCATATTCTTATGAATGGCATTTTCGATATAATCGATGCGCTTCTCAAGAGATAAATCAAAGAAAACATTTTTATGTTTAGTTATATAATTTCGGAAAGCGGCCATTAACAAGGGATGTTGCATCTTAATAACGGGTCTCAGAACCAGGTTCTGGAAGCGTTCGTCAGTGCTCATGTGCTCATTGATTGTAGAACTTGAGTATTCAGGCCGAATACTCTTCAGGGCTTGGTCTCGATTGTTCATGATGGGTGATTTGATATAAAAATATGGATTTCACCATTTACCATCTTTAGGGCCCTGAGATGTTTTTAACGGGTTTATCAACAAAAAAGAGCCGGTTGATTGAACCGGCTCTCTTTGTCTATTCATTGATGAAGTCGTCGAATGTCTTCAACTCCAGATCTTCCACCTTGGCCTTCTTTTTGAGTTTCTCGAAATCGTCTTTGGCCTTTGAAAAGCGAGCCTCGATCACTTTTAAACTTGCCATTTCAGATTTTGTTGGCTTGTCGTAGCTGCCTGCTATCTTACTGTAAAGGTCGGCCATTTTTTCACGTAATTGAGGTTCGGCTGAACTCACATAATTGTCACCGGTTGTTATTACAAGTGTTTCCTTCAGGGCATTTAATGAGTTGTTAATCTTTTTACTGTTCTCGGTAGCCTCTATTAATGCATCAAGCTCATAAACCATGTAAGCCAGCTCCTGGGTCATGTTGTACAGTTTCATGGTTACCTCGTGTTTCAAGGCATGATCTGACGTGCTCAAACCCGTGCGCTTGTCGTTTACAACTTCAAATATATGCTCGAATGTATCTTTTCCTTTGGTTAGCACAGCTTTATACTGGCCTTCGGGAACCCTGGGTGAGGTAAATCCTCCAAAACTAAAGGTCTTTCCTTTAGCAACCCTGGGTTGCTTCATCGTAAAGTTCCAGTTTACAATGTTGATTCCCTTTGATTTTCCGGGACTCAAGGAAGCCACTTTATTACCATCCATATCCTGGATCTCCATGTCCATCTTTCCAAAGGTGTGACGTTTCGGCAATAAGTATTTTATCTGAGCCGATCTTGATGCACTAGGTCCTACAAACTGTGTTTCAGCACCAAAGCCATTTCCAAAAGACCCGGTCTGATCAGACATTACAAAAGGATGGCTGCTAAAGAAATGTACTTTCTTCGACATCACCTCCGAGTTGATCTCCCTGAGTGGTGAGATATCATCTATGATGATCACACCACGCCCGTGCGTACCCATTACCAGATCGTTGGTTCTTTTCTGAAGATCTATAAAATGAACTGCAGCAGATGGCATGTTGTTCTCAAACTTGCTCCAGGATTTCCCTCCATTTATAGTGATGTATAAACCAAACTCGGTACCCAGGAACAACACATTTTCATTTTCGTAATCCTCCTGAATATTCCTTGCAAAGATCTCTACATCATCACTTATAATATTGGACCATGTATTACCATAATCGGTAGTTTTGTATGCATAGGGTTTCATGTCTCCACGTGTGTGACCATCAAAGACTGCATAGGCGGTTCCCTTGCCATGTACACTGGCTTCGATATGATAAACCCATGTATTTGCAGGAAGTCCTTTTATGTTTGGTGTTGTATTTGTCCATGATTTACCACCGTTGCGGGTAACTTGTACATTCCCGTCGTCTGTACCAACCCAGATCACGTTTTCATCCAGAGGAGATTCAGTAATAGTGAAAATAGTTGTATGGTTTTCCGCTCCTGAGTTATCCATAGATAATCCACCGGAGTCCTCCTGTTGTTGTTTGGCAGGATCGTTTGTGGTCAGGTCCGGGGAAATGATCTCCCAGGTGTCTCCCATGTCTTCCGATTTATGCAGAAACTGGCTTCCCATGTAGAAACGATCAGGTTGATGAACACTTACCGCCATTGGAGGATTCCAGTTAAAGCGCAGTTGTGGATAGCCTTCAACTTCCAGAGGCTGTACTGTTTTGACCAGTTTGTTTTCCATATCAAAACGCCAGACGTTTTCCGCACCTTGCATTTCGGAATAAATTATCTTCCTGGCAGGATGCCTTAAAACCCTGAATCCGTCACCACCGCCAACAGACACCCAGTCGCGGGCTTTAACACCGCCGCCAGCAGATGATGGCCCGTACCAGGAACCGTTGTCCTGTAGCCCGCCATAAACATTATAGGGCTCTTCATCATCAACACTTATGTGATAAAACTGGGAAAGGGGAAGGTTTTCCACGATCTCCATGGTTGTACCGCCATTCCACGTTCTATAAACGCCACCATCAGTTCCAACATGCATCATGTCGGAATTATTTATATCAAAGATGATATCGTGAATGTCACTGTGCATGTTACCCAGATTCTTGAAGGTCTTTCCTCCGTCTCTCGAGATAGACCCGCTTAAACCACCTTTGACAACAACGTCCGGATCCCTTGGATCCACAACTATTCTTGAAAAATAGAATGGACGGACAGTTATACCGAAATCGTTATTCAGTTGTT
Source organism: Flavobacteriaceae bacterium (assembly GCA_041618535.1). Taxonomy (GTDB): domain Bacteria; phylum Bacteroidota; class Bacteroidia; order Flavobacteriales; family Flavobacteriaceae; genus SHLJ01. The sequence goes on along the minus strand of JBFKFP010000035.1, from coordinate 2,447 downwards.
TCCAGCTGGCTCCTGCATCATCCGATCTGTAAAGACCCTTCTTGCTGTCCTCTTCAGCTTCAATAACCGTATAAAGGATTGCCGGATTGGATGGCGCTACTGCAATAGCTAATCTCCCCAGTTTTCCTTCAGGGAAACCGTTGTGGATCTTTTTCCAGTTTTTTCCACCGTCTGTAGATTTATATAAGGCTGAATTATCTCCCCCGGAATTAAAAGACCATGCGGTTCTTCTGAATTCCCACATTGAAGCGTAGATGGTATTGGGATCGGTCGGGTCAATGGCCATATCGGCACACCCAGTTTGCTTATTGACATATAAAATTTTGTCCCAGGTATTACCGCCATCGGTCGATTTGTAAACGCCTCGCTCGTCACTGTCAGACCAGAGTGCTCCAAGGATACCAACATACACCTCGTTGGAATTCTCCGGATTAATGATAATGTTGGCGATCCGTTCCGATTTATCGAAGCCTATCTTGTTCCAGGTCGCGCCGCCATCTGTTGATTTATACAGGCCATCACCGATAGACACACTGTTTCGCGTCCAGGTTTCACCCGTACCAACCCAAATGGTGTTATCCGGGTCATTGGGATCAACAGCAACTGCACCAATAGATTGGCAATATTCATCAAAAATGGGATTGTACGTGGTTCCACCGTCATTCGATTTCCAGACACCACCACCGGCAGTACCTGCATATATTATGCGGGCATTGGATGGATGAGCCTCCATATCGTTGATACGGCCACTCATCAGGGCCGGGCCAATCTGTCTTGCACGAAGATCTCCGAAAAGCTCTTCAAGCTTTATATTATCATCTGTTTGCTGTGCTTCGGCCGGAAATGAAAACAGGCCAAAACCAAAAAGAAGTGCTAGGACTAATTTTCTCATTTGACTGGTTGAATTAAAATTTTATAAAAAATCCCCGTCTGATAAAGGCCGGGGATTCATAATTAGTTTTTATTGTCGTTGTCATCTTTTTTTTCTCCTTCTTCGGCATCCTCAGGAAACATGAATTCCTTATCGTCAACCTCAGGATTGAGTTCAATCTTCTCCATCGTGATAGGAGAGGAGGGGCCGTCTTTTAAGCCCTGTGACATGCTGAATGGCATGTAAACATCACCTACCTCCTGGTAGTCGCTGAAAGTCACTTCAGAGATCTTGCCTTTGCTTGGACCCATTTTGATCTCTTTCTGAATAGCGATAGGGACGAAATTTTCTGTATCGAAGAAATAGTAAGAGATATCTTCTTCTTCTTTGCCATCAATGATGACCGGTTCCTTAACCAATTTGATCTTAAAACATTCGGTTCCGTCCATATCTTCCTTGCCAATTAGCTCCACGGTGTACCCCTTATCCTTGTAATCCAGGAATGAATCCGGGAAGTCATTGGATTCATTTTTAAACATAGCCGCAACTTCCGAATCGCTTTTTTCAGCTTTTTGAGTCATAAAATTGGTGCTCCATAGCGTTTCACCATCGAAGACATTCTGCTTGATGGTCTGTCCCTGGAAATTGATTACAGTCATTTGCTTTCCACCCTTTAGTTGTACAATTTCGATTGGAATTTCCATTCCGCCGTTATTGACTTTAGCAGACATTTTGAGACCTTCGATAGCTCTCCAGTTCTCGATACCACCGGTATTCTCAAAATAATTATTGATGATTTCGTCTGCCGTTTGCGCACACACAGATGTGGCAAAACCGACAGTCAAAGCCACTAAAAAAAGTTTTAAAGTTTTCATGTAAATTTATTTAATGTGAAATGTTGAACATTTGACCTTAAAATTACGAAATTGTTACGCCAGGAAAGCTCTTTTTTCAAATATTAACAGCCATTTATTATTCCTTTGGCATGACGAAAATAGTCTCGTCAATTTCAGTATTGAATTCCACGGTTTTGTAGATCATCTCAAGGTTCACCTGGCCGTTGAATTTTTCTGTAACGGCAAAAGGCAAATATTTCCCGTCCACCTCCTGGTAATCAGACATAATGGTTTGTGCGGTGGCTCCTTTAGCTGGCCCAGATTTTACCACAGATTCTATGGCTATAGGGACATAATTTTCTGTATCGAAAAAGTAAAAATCCACATTTTCCTCTTCCTGCCCATCAACAACAACGGGCTTCTTGGTTAGTTTGATCTTGAAAACGTCGGTGCCTTCAAAAGATTCCTCCGCGATCAATTCAACCGAATAGCCTTTTTCCTTGTAATTAAAAAACGGATCCGGAATTTGATCCATAGCTTCGTTTTTATAATTTAAGGATGTCTCTGAATCAAAGGCCTCGGCTTTTTGGGTCTGAAAATTCATCGCCCAGGCGTTCTCGCCATCAAAGGCCTCCACTATAAATGAAGTCCCCTGAAGATCTACGTCTATCAAAGTTCGTCCGTCCCTCATCATTGTGGCAACAAAAGGATAGTCGACACCCTGCTGGCGACCGACTCCG
>JBFKFP010000034.1:0-21208 GCA_041618535.1 Flavobacteriaceae bacterium | reverse complement strand
GTACAATTAGCCGAATTACCATTGTTGTCTGTAACTGTAAGCGTCACATTATTGTTCCCGACATCAGCACAGGTAAAACTGCTTGGTGTGACGGTCAAACTTGCTATGCCGCATGCATCGGAGGATCCCCCGTCAACATCACCGGAGACGATGGATGCATTTCCATTGTTATCCAGTTGGATAGTGATATCCTGGCAAACCACATTTGGCGCCTCGTTATCAACAACTGTAACAGTCAAGCTGCATGTTCCGGAGTTCCCGGCAGCATCCTCTACATAATATGTGACAGTAGTAACCCCTAAATTAAAGACCTGGCCACTAGCTGTTACACCGGGACCGTTACCGGGACTGGTTCTTGAAGTTGCCCCGGAAAGCGTCCATGTTCTCAGAACGACACCACAGTTGTCACTGTTGGATGGATTCAATCCATTAACCACGGCCGTACAATTTCCCGGGTCAGTACTGACTGTTATATTTCCAGGACAAGTAACGGTTGGGTTTTCGTTATCCACGACGGTAACAGTAGCGGTGCAGGTGTCCGTTGATCCATCGAAGCTGTCTGTTACTGTAAGGACAACCGTATTGTCCCCGAGGTCTGAACACGTAAATGTGGTTATATCTGTATCGAAAGTAAGAGTCCCGACTCCTAAACTGCCATTATTAACGGCGTCTTCTGCTATGGTAACACTACCTGTAGCATCAAGCTGAACCGTAATGTTCTGACAATTTGCAGCGGCTACGAACGCATTCGCATACTCAGTAATATTGATTCTTGAGATATTGTTGTTAGACGTTCCCGGGTTATTTGTAAAACCGGAAAGACTGATAAGAAGACAGAGAAATAAGTAGATCTGTTTCATCGCATGATAGAATTGGGCAATGGTAAAAGTAGCACCAATCCCACAGAGCCGGTCATTTTTTCGTCTACTGGGGTATTTTATCGATAGAATGATATGTGATTCGACAAATGGACTTTTTTTTCGATCAAATACAAATCCAAAAAAAGGTATATTTTTTTCTCTAATTATCCTATAATCAATGCATTGTGTTTTAAATAAATACGGGGTTATGTGTCGATAATTCAATTATTACAACCCTCTCAGACCCGTGTAAAAAAGTGTATATTTGCCTCAAATTTTTAAAGCCTGATGCTGCTTACTGAATCCATTAGCATACGTGTTAAAACCACAATTCGGGAAGGATATGGTATAGACATTCCAAATGTGGAATTTCAGCCTACCCGGAAGGAATTCGAGGGAGATATCACCGTGGTGGTTTTTCCCATGCTTCGTTATGTGAAAGGCAATCCTGCTGAGATCGGACAAAAACTCGGAGATCATCTGCTGGCCCATGAGCCTGATATTGTTCGATATAACGTTGTAAAGGGCTTTCTTAATCTCGTGATATCCGACAGGGCATTTATAGAGTTTTTCAACTCGGTCCGTCAGGATTCGAATTTTGGTTTAAATGTGGCTCCTTCCGATGAGGCTATTATGGTGGAGTATTCATCACCCAACACCAATAAACCGCTCCACCTTGGGCATATTCGAAATATTTTACTCGGTTACAGTGTATCGGAAATACTAAAGGCATCAGGCAGGAAGGTGTACAAAACCCAGATCATAAATGACAGGGGCATACACATCTGCAAAAGCATGCTGGCATGGAAGCGTTTTGGCCAAGGTGAAACCCCCGGGTCATCGGGCCTGAAGGGCGACAAACTGGTCGGGAATTTCTATGTAAAATTCGACCAGGCTTATAAGGCAGAAATCGAGGGTCTTATCGCTGAAGGTCAAACGGCAGAAGAGGCCAAGAAAAATGCCCCTATTTTACTAGAGGCCCAGGACATGCTGAGACGGTGGGAGGCAGGAGATTCCGAGATCGTTGAATTATGGTCCATGATGAACGGTTGGGTATACGACGGGTTTGAGCAGACCTATTCCGATCTGGGGGTTGATTTTGACACCTACTACTATGAAAGCCAGACGTATTTACTGGGAAAGGAATTTGTTGCTGAAGGTCTTGAACAAGGGGTGTTTTTCAAAAAAGAGGACGGTTCCGTCTGGTGCGACCTGACAGAGGAAGGCCTGGATGAGAAGATCGTTCTTCGCGCCGATGGAACAGCCGTTTATATGACACAGGACATCGGTACCGCTATTCAAAGAATCAAGGATTATCCCGATATCACCGGGATGGTCTATACCGTTGGTAATGAGCAGGATTATCATTTCAAGGTCCTTTTCCTGATTCTAAAGAAACTGGGATTCAGCTGGGCCGAAAATCTTTATCATTTGAGCTACGGAATGGTGGATCTGCCCAGTGGTAAGATGAAAAGCAGGGAAGGCACGGTGGTTGACGCCGACGATCTTATTTCAGAAATGACAAATACTGCAAAGGAGATCTCAAGCGAACTAGGTAAACTAGACGGTTATTCGGAGGAGGAAAAAAACAGGATCTACCGAATGATCGGCCTTGGAGCACTGAAGTATTTTATTCTCAAGGTAGATCCGAAGAAACGTATCCTGTTCGATCCCAGGGAATCTGTCGATTTCCAGGGCAATACAGGCCCTTTCATCCAATATGCCTATGCCCGGATTCAAGCTATTTTGAGGAAAGCTGACTTCGATTATTCGGGAAATTCCGAAATCGAGGAACTGGAAGAGAAGGAGAAGGATCTTATCAAGCAACTTGAGATTTTCCCTGATGTGGTTCAACAATCTGCTGATAGTTACAGCCCGGCATTAATCGCCAATTATACCTATGATCTGGTGAAAAGTTTTAATTCTTTCTATCAAACGGTTTCCATTCTTGGAGCGGAAACAAAAAATCAGAAGATGTTCAGGGTTCAGCTTTGCAGTATGGTTGGTTCAACCATAAAAAATGCCTTCGGGCTGCTGGGGATTGATGTTCCTGAACGCATGTAATTCAGAACCGTACCCTGAAACTCAGGTTGGGTGTTATTCCAAGTGATTCGTTATCTACCCTTACTACCTGGTCTTCATCATTCAGGACGAAATAGGTGTTTATAGTGTTTTTCCTGTCCATGACATTCCAAAGTGAAAGCCCGACGGTTGAGTCCAGCCCGGGTGCCAGCCTGAGGTCATATGTTGCCGAAAGGTCCATTCTTAAATAGTCGGGTAAATTCTCAGCATTTGGATCCTGGTAGTTGATAAAATTATTTGTCACAGGATTATCCGGGTCGGGCAATGTAAAAGGCCTGCCGCTTCTCCAGTTGAATCCTATGGCGAGTTTTAGCCTGTTAAGCGTATATGTTCCGGCGAAGGTGAGGTTGTGTCTTGCATCCGTATTGTTAGGGAACGATCTGCCAAAGTTAAGGTCAGGAAAACTGTAATCGTTTTTACTGAACGAGTAACTTAGCCAACTGCTAATGGTTTTCCAACGCTTGTTTACCAGGAAGTCAAATCCATAAACATCGTAATTCCCGATGGCATCAATGAATTGATACTGATTCTGGAAGCCCTGGCTGCGTGTGGTTATACCTTTAACCTTCTTCGTAAACCCTTCAATACTGATTAATAATCCACTGCGGTTGTAATTGATTCCCGCAGACAACTGGCCGCTTTCTATAACCGGAATATCTCTGTCATTAGATAGGATCCAGCGTCTTTTCTCAACACCGAGGAAGTCATTTTGCAAGTCGATGATCTGTGAAGTGCTCTGCGACTTTAGCTCGGCCAGGATCTCCAGCCGGAAATGATCCAGGAACCTCTGATTAAAGCTCAACCGGGGTTCAACATAGAATTCGTCGAATTTTTCTATATAGTTGGTTCTTAACCCTACCCGGAAGTCGGTCTGACCGGAATTAGAGTTGAATTTAATTTCATTGAACAATGCGTGGGTCCGCAGTACTTCCCGTGCTAATCGTCTGAAGGGTGGATTGTTCACATCTTCAAGGTTGGAGATTCCAACCTCACTGAATTGGTAACCGCCAAAGTATTTCAGGTTGGAATCCAGATCGTAATAAACATGGAGCTTTAACCCTCCATCATAGATTTCGTTTTCCTGGATCAGGCGCTGGTCATTGATCACATCAAAATTTGTCGCATCTAATCCGTAATTCGAAAGATAGACCTGGGCTGTGGTTCTCAGCCTGTTATTCCAGAGTCTTTCATGTTCAACCCCGGCTGCGAGGTTTCTTTGGATAAGCCTGGAATTTAGGGCTTCATTTACATCATTGATTCTGGATTGCTCATCATAATCAAGATTATTGTAAATAGCCAGTCCGTTTATCTTTAACTGATCCCTCTCTCCGATGTTCTGGAGGTAACGGGCAGATGCATCAAAGAAATAGAATCGTTCGTTCTGGGTGATACTGTTATTGCCCTGGTTGGTGATATCCGTATCCTGGAAAATCCGCTTAAAATAGTTATCATAGGTCGGGGTTGCCAGGATATCCGTAATTGAGCGTCGCGCCGACAACTGTATCTCGGCTCCCTCATTAAAGGGAATTTTGACAAAGGCGTCCCCGCTTATCAGGTTGGCTCCGCTTCCGCCTTCGATCATGCTGCTTACCGTGCCTGAACTTCTCATATCGATAATACTGGATACGCCGTCGCCGTACATAGCACTGGTGCCGTTCTTTGAAACAAGGACCGACTCTGTGAGGTAGGGATTAAAAGCTGAGATCAATCCGAAGAAATGCCCGGCCTGGTACATCTTGATCCCGTCCCATAAAATGAGGTTCTGGTCGTTCGTGCCTCCGCGGACATTTAGGTTGGAAACCCGTTCATCTATGCTCGTTACACCGGGAAGGGCCTGTATGGTCTGAAGCACATCGGGCTCTATTAAGCCTGGTAATATTCCGAATTGCTTGGGTTTGAGACTGGTGACACCATCCTTTTTCAGGGATATTCCCCTGGTGAGGTAATTAGTTACCACAACCTCATCGAGGTACTGTGTAAAAGTAAGATCAGAAGAAAGGTCGGCGCGGATAATGATATTGGAATTCCTGAGTAATTCAAAGATCAATCCGGTTTGGTTCTCCAGGTTGCGGAGAACATTTTTCAGGCTGAGTCCGGGAGATGGCGGGTTGACCAGCTTATCCTTCAAGCTGGCATCGGCATAATTGAAATTTACCTCGTACCGGCTCTCAATGGTTTTAAGAACATCTACCAATAGTTGTTTTTCCTGCGGAACAGATTGTGCATGCAATGCTTGTATTCCGAGGACAATAAGGATAGAAACAAGGATTCTCCGAAAGGATTTACTCACCTGATAACAAAATCGTATTGCCATTTAACAGGCTATACTTAAGATTCATAGGTAAAGTTATAGATTTAAGGGCAAGATCAATATCATCATGGATGAAACTTCCTGTAAAACGTGCCTCAAGGTTTATGTTTTTTGTTAGAATAACGACATTATACTGTCGTTCAAACTCCATTACTACCTGTTCGAAAGGCATGCTCCTGAAATAGCTTTCATTCAGGGTCCATGATGGTTGGGTTCGGGCTTCTTTTTCAGTTGCAATATATTTCCCATCTATAATCAAAAAACGATCTCCGGCTTTCAGGATTTTCGAATTATCTCCGCTTTCAACAGCAACGGATCCTTCATAGCAGACCACTTCAAACATGCCGTTCCTCGATTTCACGTTGAATTCAGTTCCCAATACGGTCACCGAACCATCCGATGTCCTTACGGTGAACGACTTTCCTTTGGCGACTTTGAAATAGGCTTCCCCATTGAGGTCAACTTCTCGGGCTGAGGACCATTTCCTGCTGTTATATGTAAGGGTAGAAGCGGCATTTAAAACGACTTCCGAAGCATCGGGTAAACTAAGTGAACTCTTTTGGGCCATTTCGGTATGCACCTCCGTTTCCTGTGTCATAAGGAAATAATAGGATCCGAGTGCTATTACAACAACGGCAGCGATACGAAGGGCATATTTCAAAATTGAACCGGACCCTTTGGTCTTCCTCTGGGCAATCTGTGAAAATACAGATTCCCGGGCCTGCTCAAGGTTGAATTCCGGAGCCTTAAAGGCCTGAATTCCACGCGAAAGACGGATCAGTTCCTCGGAATCCTCAAGCGCCATAAAGGCTTGATATTCCTCAGGACTCAATTCATCGTCCATCCATTTTCTTATGAGTTCTTCTCGTGTCATTTCAATCATTAAACAGTTATGTCATAAAAACTCCTACCCCGCATGCTATAATTCTTTAATATCTTCCCTCAACTTGTTAAGGGCACTGTAAATCCTTTTTTCTACCGCCTTAGCCGAAATTCCGAGTATCTCGGCAATTTCCCTGTGCTTCTTTCCTTCTATTCTGTTTAAAAGGAATGCGGTGCGCTGAGCCTCTGTTAAACCTTCCAGGGCTTTTTGCAGCTTTTGCAAGTATTCATCTTCCTCCATCAGGAACTCCGGATTCTCATTGGTATGTGACCGGGGCTTGGTTTTCTGGTATTTGAGAACCACTTTTTCATGAGCTGCCGCATTAAGCATCAAGTTATTCCCAACCGTAAACAGGTAGGATTTCGCTTTTGAAGGCGTTACCTTTTTACAATTCTCCCATAATTTCACGAATGCCTCCTGGACCTTATCCTGGGGGTTTAGTCGTTCGCCAAACTTATAATAGAGAAAGTTATGCAGGTCTGTTGCGTATTTGGAAAACAGTGAAGAAAACAGTCGTTCTTCACAAACATTTTCATGTAGATCTTTATGTTGATCTGGTGCATTCACGTCCTAAATGTAAAAAAAATCTAATCCCAAGGTAGGACTTTAGGGTTCGAATCTGTTTAATTATCAAAATTGCACATCAAAACTTTAATTGATCATGAGACCAAATTTTAAAATTAGACTTATCCTACTTAGCCTTTTTGCCCTGATTTCATTCTATTCATGTCAGACTGAAGTACTTGAGGAAACTCAGAATCAGGAAGAGACCATTAATGCCGGTTCTGCTGTGGCCCGGTTAATGCGCTCCACTGCAGCGAACAACGGAACCCTTGACAATATTATGGATGGGACCGATTGTTTTTCCGTAAATCTACCCGTTACCATAATTGCAAATGGAATCACTATTACCATAGATTCCCTTGAAGATCTTGAGTTGCTGCATGAAATTTTTGATGAATTCCAGGACGATGAAGATGTGCTTGAATTCTTTTTCCCAATTACAATTGTGCTTAACGATCATACCGACATTACGATTCAAAACCACGAGGAGCTCCAGGCTTTCATCGAGGAGTGCACAGAGGATGATGTCGATGATGTTATCGAATGTGTTGATTTCGTTTACCCAATCTCCTTCTCTATATATAATTCGGCGTTTCAGATCATAGATACTGTGGTCATAGAAAACGATGAGGCCCTTTATGATTTCCTTGAAGAACTTGAGGAGAATCCGGCTGGAGGTGCCATTATCGCGAGTTTGAATTATCCTGTTACGTTGATTTATTCCGATGGCTCCACTATTGAAGTGAACAGCAATCAGGAACTTCAGGCTGCCATTAATGCGGCCGATGGTTTCTGCGAAGATGATGACACCCAGGACTGCAACCTGAACGATGTGGAACTGTTCTTGCTGGAATGCGAATGGGTGATCCATTCCTTTAACGGGGATGATAACCTTCAGGCCTATTCGATCAATTTCAATGAAAATGGAACTTTCTCCATCTCGGAAGGTGGAACTCCTAATGCCATCGCAGGTCACTGGGAACTTTCTGAAACCGATGCCGGATTAGTCCTGTCACTGACTGAACTAACGGCCTTGGACCAAGACCTTGGAGGAGATTGGTTGATTACTGTTTGCGAAGAAGATGAAATAAAACTTATAAGGGAGAATTCTGCCGGACTGGTCAATTATGTGATCCTCGATCGTCATTGTGAAGGAGATATAGATTGCTCGGCACAGCAGGTAAGCAACAGCCTTGTTGAATGTGTTTGGCATTCCGGAACCAATGCTGTAAGCAGTGACTATATTGGCGTTTTCAACTTTGATCCTAGCGGAGTATTTACCTTAACAACCCCTGCCGGAAATGTTATCACAGGTCAGTGGAATATCGCTTTGACAGATACAGGAATTTACCTGGTGGTTTCTTTCCCTGAACCATATGCCGAACTCTCCGGCGAATGGGAACTCTACCAATGCGAAGACGGCCGAATCAAATTTATTAACGGCGACCAATACATCGTCTTTGAACAGGACTGCACAAATGACACCTATTGTGAAGACCTTCAAGCCAATATTGGCGATGAATGTGAGACTCCCGAAGGCGTGGTGGGTATTATCGATGAGAACTGTAACTGTGTTACCGATGTCAATGAATTCGATTGCCCAGACTACCAATCAAACATAGGTGACCTATGTGAGAACCCAAATGGTGTGACCGGTATATTGGACGAAAATTGTAACTGTGTTACCGATAATGCCTTCGATTGTCCTGACCTTCAGGCAAACGTTGGAGACGAATGTATAGATGCAGATGGAAATGTTGGTGTGGTCACAGAAAACTGCGAATGTGTTTCAGATGTACCGAATCCATTCGAGTGTTTCAGCAACGTTGAATTGGTTGTATGTGACGATGATGTTGCCGACGGGATAACTGAATTCAATCTGGAGCTGTCGTTCCCGAACTGTCCGCAGGACAATGTTGAGATAACCTATCATGCTTCCTTAGCCGATGCGGAGATCGGAGTGGAAGCCCTGGCCTCCCCCTATGTGAATATCTCGAATCCACAAACCATATATGCCAGGATAGTACTTGCCGGAACAGTTCAATATGAAGTTTTTGAAGTACACCTCTTTGTGGAAAATTGCAACCCTGACCCATGTACAGCCGATAATATTGCCATGTTCCTATCAGAATGTCACTGGATACCTGTTTCTGTTAACGGAAGTGACGATTTCAGCACTGTTCACCTTGTATTTGGGGCAGACGGACAACTTTTGGCGGAAGGCCTTAGCACCACTGCTAACGGCAGCTGGTCTGTGACGGGAGACCCCGCGAATGGAGTATACCTGCTTATCGGATCATTTAACAACGTTTTCCAGGTATTGACCGGAGAATGGTTGGTGGCCCAATGTTCCGAAACCGAAATGGTTCTGATTAACAATGCCAACGACAACCAAATCCTGCTCCAAAGAGAATGCAATTGATTAATCCCGTTACTTAATCTTTATGTTGTTTTTAGTAAGTTGATTAGTTAGTAGAGCCGCCCGTTGACCGGGCGGCTTTTTTTATACCCGGCTTCTTCATATTCAGGCATCAAATCATTAAATTTGCCAACTCAAGAAGCAGAAAATCATGTTTAATAATCTTTCAGATAAATTAGATAAGGCCTTACACGTATTAAAAGGGCATGGAAGTATCACAGAAGTCAATGTGGCTGAGACCCTTAAGGAGGTTCGCCGTGCGCTGCTGGATGCGGATGTTAATTATAAGATCGCCAAGGACTTTACCAACAGGGTAAAAGAAAAAGCTTTGGGTCAGAACGTGTTGACTACTCTCCAGCCTGGCCAGTTAATGGTAAAGATCGTTAAGGATGAGCTTACCGAACTCATGGGAGGGGAAGCGGCTGATATAGACCTGTCTGTCACTCCCAGTGTGATCCTGATGTCCGGATTGCAAGGATCGGGTAAGACGACATTTTCAGGAAAACTGGCTAATTTCCTGAAAAGAAAGAAATCTAAACGTCCTCTCCTGGTTGCCTGTGACGTCTACAGGCCTGCGGCCATCGACCAGTTGCATGTGGTGGGTGATCAGATAGGAGTAGAGGTATACAGTGACAGGGAGAACAACGATCCTGTTGCTATTGCAAAAGCAGGGATAGAGCATGCCAAGTCAAACGGATTTAATGTGGTAATCATCGATACTGCCGGTCGATTGGCTGTAGATGAAGCGATGATGAACGAGATCTCGAATATCCATAAAGCGGTCAATCCGCAAGAGACCTTGTTCGTTGTTGATTCCATGACAGGTCAGGATGCTGTAAATACCGCCAAAGCATTCAATGAGGTGCTTAATTTTGAGGGAGTGATCCTCACAAAACTCGATGGTGATACTCGGGGTGGTGCTGCGCTCTCAATAAAGTCTGTGGTAAATAAGCCGATCAAATTCATCGGTACCGGTGAAAAAATGGATGCCATCGATGTCTTTTATCCCAATAGGATGGCTGATCGAATCCTGGGTATGGGTGATGTGGTCTCACTTGTGGAGCGGGCACAGGAACAATTCGATGAAAAGGAAGCGCGGAAACTTCAAAAGAAGATCGCAAAAAACCAGTTTGGTTTTGACGATTTCCTGAAGCAGATACAGCAGGTTAAGAAAATGGGTAACATGAAAGATCTCATCGGTATGATACCCGGGGCAGGAAAAATGGTTAAGGATATGGATATTGATGATGATGCCTTTAAACATATAGAGGCCATCATATATTCCATGACCCCTGAAGAGCGCTCAAAACCCGCAATCATAAATTCCAGTCGAAAGAAACGCATAGGCCTGGGATCCGGCACCTCGGTGCAGGAAGTCAACCAATTGCTAAAACAATTCAACCAGATGAGCAAAATGATGAAGATGATGCAAGGCGGCGGGGGAAGAAAGATGATGCAGATGATGAAGAATATGAGATAGGGTTGGTTCCCAGGTCCTAATTCCAGAAACTTAAAATCGAACAATTATCCACTAACCACTAACAACATTAAACCATGATTTTACTAGATGGCCGTAAAACGAGTAATGAAATCAAGGATGAAATCGCTAAAGAGGTCCGGGAAATGAAGGACAACGGGGAACGCGTTCCTCATCTTGCGGCTGTTCTTGTAGGGAATGATGGTGCCAGCCTGACTTATGTAGGAAGCAAGGTCAGGGCATGTGAACGTGTAGGCTTTGAATCCACACTTATCCAGCTTCCTCATACCGTTAGCGAGGTGGAACTACTTGATACCATTGACGAACTCAATCAGAATGATGAAATAGACGGTTTTATTATTCAATTACCCCTGCCCAAACAGATCAATTCGCAGAAGGTACTTATGGCTGTTGATCCAAAAAAGGATGTTGATGGTTTTCATCCTACTAACTTCGGAAAAATGGCCCTGGATATGTCCACATTTATTCCGGCCACCCCATTCGGAATCCTTACGCTGCTGGAACGTTATAATGTGGAGACTCAGGGGAAACATACGGTCGTGATCGGGAGATCACATATAGTAGGAAGGCCGATGAGTATATTGATGGGAAGAAAGGGTTTTCCCGGAAATTCCACCGTGACCCTAACCCACAGCTATACCAAGAATATGAAAGAGATAACACTTCAGGCAGATATAATAATTACAGCCCTTGGTGTCCCCGGATTTCTCAAGGCAGATATGGTTAAGGAGGGGGTTGTCGTCATCGATGTCGGAATATCAAGGGTTGCAGACGAAACCCGGTCAAAGGGATATTATATTACCGGGGATGTCGATTTCGAAGCTGTGAGCGAAAAAGCCAGTTATATAACTCCTGTCCCTGGTGGTGTTGGCCCGATGACCATTGCCATGCTGCTTAAGAATACACTTCTGGCAAGAGAGCAGAGTAAATCGAGGTAAGTAAACCCTCATTTCGATTATTTCGCAAATAACTGATCTATGTTTTTAAATGCCTTGAACTCAAGGGCATTGCCGGCCGGATCTAAAAAGAACATCGTAGCTTGTTCTCCTGTTTGTCCTTTAAACCTGATATAAGGCTCAATGATGAATTCGATATTGCGATCCTCCAGTGATTTGGCAAATCGATGAAACTCTTCCCAGGGCAGAACTACTCCAAAATGCGGGACGGGAACATCTTTACCATCCACAGGATTGGTGTGAAGATCTTCTTCAGCTTTTGGCTTGTAATGAATAACCAGCTGATGACCGTAGAAATCAAAATCGACCCAATGATCAGAACTTCGTCCTTCCTTGCATCCTAATGTGTCCCTGTAAAATTGACGGCATTCTTTCAGGTTGTGCACCGGAATAGCCAGATGAAAAGGTGATATTTCACTCATTTTTAAAATTTTATTAAGGTTTTACTTTTAGTTTATATTCGATATTCCAGGTCGGATATGTGATCTTTTGAGCTGGATACCCTAATTCCATTTCCATTTACAGCCCTCCATTCATATCCTAAGTAGTGGCCCTTTACCTGCCCTCCATTCCTTGGAAAGCTTCATGATCGCGATTAATAACGAATTTACCCTCCTTTATTTTCATCCTTCCTCACTGTTTGATGGATCGGTGTTTCAACCTGAATATTTTTTACTTTCACCGTCAACCTGGATTTCCATGCCAAATTCGATGCCTCACCCCATGGTCCATCCATATTCCTGGCTGGCAAGGTTAAATCATCGGGTCTGATATGACGAAGGGTAAAAATCTCACTTATTTTTCTTTTTTAGCTGCAATGGCCTCTTTCAACTCGGCCAATTCCTTTTTTGAGAGCTCCCTGTATTTCCCTAACGGCATATCAAGTTCAATGTTCATTATACGAACTCGTTTAAGCGAGGTTACCCTGTAATCAAGATATTCGCACATCCGCCTAATTTGTCGGTTAAGTCCTTGGGTTAAGATGATTTTAAAGGTGAACTTATCCAGTTTTTCAACTTTACATTTCGCAGTAACCGTGTTCAAGATCGGAATACCTCCCGACATTCTTTTCACAAAAGTCTGAGAGATAGGTTTATTAACTGTCACTATATATTCCTTCTCCTGTTTCTTGCTGCTCCTGAGGATCTCATTAACGATATCGCCATCATCGGTAAGAAGGATAAGGCCTTCACTCATTTTGTCCAATCGGCCAATTGGGAAAATACGCGAGGGATAATTTATATAATCGATAATATTGTTTTTTTCCACTCTGGTATCTGTGGTGCAGACTATCCCGACCGGCTTATTGAAGGCGATATAAACAGACTTTCCTTCATCCTGCTCCAAAGACCTTCCATCTATCTCAATGCGGTCAGATTCGCTCACTTTTAATCCCATCTCGGCAACCTTTCCATTGACGCGGATCCTTCCGGCCTCGATAAGTTTATCGGCTTTACGCCGCGAACAATAGCCCAATTCGCTCAGTCGCTTGTTCAGTCTTATCAGTTTTTCTTCCATTATGCAAATTTAATCTATTCAGCTTTGGTCTATAAAAGCCAGAATACGTTCGTACACGAATTTATCCTTTAATCCGTGCCCCAGGCCCCGGGTTTCGACCAGTTCGGTATCTGGATAATGCTTTTTATACAGCAATGCATCTTCAAAGGGTATTATGGAATCCCTTCGGTCATGAATGATCAAAACCTTAAGGGAAAAATCCTTCATGAATTCTGCTGCCGAATAATAATCCGGCTTATGCCCATATCGCTCCAAAATCAGCTCGTTAATAGCTCTGTAGGCCCTCTTGCTGAACCCCATCAATTCGATATATCTCTCCAGGACACCTTCAAAATGAGCCGGGGCCCCAAGAGAGATTAAGTTTTTAATCTTGTATTTGCCGTGTTCATGAACCATAAATACGGAGGCCATCCCGCCCACTGAATGACCGATAATTGTTGAAGGACTGTAGTTTTTGACTACTTCGTTCATACAGGCAGCATAAACAATGGCATTAAAGGAGCTGCCGTTAGATTGTCCGTGTGCAGGTGCATCCACGGCCACCACATTGTAATCTGACGCCCTGAGTTGCCTGATGAGGGCTTTCCATCGTCCTGCATTGCTCTCCCAGCCGTGAGCTAAAAGCACGGTGTCTTTTGAACCTTTCCACAGATAGGTCATAATCCTCAGGTTGTCGCATTGTAAAACCTGTTGCTCTGCTGTTTCTAGAAACTTTTGCTGCCTTTCTGTTGGTTTGCCCTTTCGCGGGGTTGCGAAAATATTTATGGCAATATCAGCTGCATTCTTGGGAGATAATATAGCGATGATATTGACGTAAAGCCCGACAAACCTGATGATCAGCTTCTGCATATGCTATTCCCTGTTTACGGTTTCCGGTGAAAATGCCGGCTTGCAAATAGCCAGGTATTCACAGCTTTCCCCGAATGGATTGGAATAACGGATACGGTTGTGTTTTCTTACAAGGATAGACTGGCCTGCTTCCAGGACGATCGTTTCTCCGTTTATTTCGAATTGTTTTCTACCCCTGATTATAAAGGTATATTCATCAAATTCAGGGGTTTGATAAGGTTCGCTCCACCCTGGCGGTGCCTCCATATGTGCAATGCTGATATCACCTTGACCACTGCTCCCAAGTCCGAAATGTTCCCTGATTTTCTTGCCGTCTGTTGTTGGTACAATAAAGGGGTTTTTCTGTATTGAATAGGAATTCATCTTAATACCATTGAATGAAGAAATCTTTAATCCTGGCTTTGTCCGGGATTTGGATCGGATCGATCTTCAGATCCATGTCGTAACGCATCTCTGATGGCAATTCGGTTTTTTCGATAGTAAAATAGGCGTTGATCTCATCAATCGAGACAATGATGTGCCTCAGAGTATTCTGGATACCTGAGATCTTGTAATTAGCCGCTATTTCACCATAAGTGCTTTGTTTCCCGATACCCTTGTCTGTCTTGAACCTCGAATCAAGTATCCTGACAGATTTGATGGTTGAGGTGGAATCCAGGGCCTCAAAAGGAGTTAGGGCCAGTATTTTCTTTCCCTCGGAATTGTACACGTCTATATCGTTGATCTGGCCGGTGAATTCATCCCCGCCTATGAAACTCGCCAGGGAATCGTTCGGGAAAGCCGATTTAAGCGCTCTCACCGCAGTGGAGTCGGTTAAATAACCGATATTCTTCGGGTTTACAAGATATGGATCAAAGGGTTCCTCACAACCGGAAAGCATAAGCAGGGTCAGGATAGAAATTAGGATTTTCTTCATGAAATATTATTTTACACAACTTTTTTAAGTATTCCAAACACCGCCCTTATGAAGGTCGCGCTGGTCAGAACCTTTATCACGGGATTTTGCTTGGTCGACCTTCTACTTGGTCTTCTGCTGGTGGTGGAGCGTGACTGTTTATCCCTGTCCCTGGCCTCACGCGCCTCTTCCTTTGCACGCACCTCTTCCGCCTTCTTTATTTTTGCGTTAAGTATTTCGTAGGCACTTTCACGATCAATTTCCTCGTTGTATTTTAAAATCAATTCGGAATCGTTGTAAAGGGTATTTAATTCAGATGGCGTAAGTACATCCATTCTGCTCATCGGCGCCCTCATCATAGTGGCGGCAAGCGGAGATGGTCTTCCCTTCTCATCAAGCGCAGATACAAGGGCTTCACCTATTCCAAGGGAAGTCAGCGTTTCGGCAGTGTCATAGTATTCTGTGTCCGGATAGTTCTGGGCTGTTAACTTTATAGCCTTTCTGTCTTTGGCGGTAAAAGCCCTTAATGCATGCTGAACTTTCAGACCGAGTTGTGAAAGAACAGCCTCGGGCACGTCGGTGGGATTCTGGGTAACGAAATACAATCCTACCCCCTTAGACCGTATGAGTTTAACGATGCTTTCAATTTGGTTCAGCAGCGCTTTTGAAGCTTCATTGAAGATAAGATGGGCCTCATCAATAAACATGATAAGCTTAGGACGGTCGCTGTCTCCTTGTTCAGGGAATGTCTCATAGATCTCGGCAAGGAGGCTAAGCATAAAGGTAGAGAACAGCTTGGGCCTGTCCTGGATGTCGGTAAGCCGTATGATATTGATATAGCCCCTGCCATCCGGGGTGGTTCTGACCAGGTCCTCAACATCAAAACTCTTCTCACCGAAAAATAAATCGCCACCCTGCTGTTCCAACTCCACGATCCGTCTTAGGATAGCACCCGTTGAGGCCGTGGAAATCCTTCCATAAGCATCCTCGAATTCTTTTTTGCCTTCCGAGGTGGAATACTGAAGAATTTTCTTAAAATCTTTCAGATCAAGCAATGGTAATTTGTTGTCGTCGCAATATTTGAAGATCACTGCAATAATTCCTGCCTGTGTTTCCGAAACATCAAGGATACGCGAGATCAAAACCGGACCGAATTCACTTACTGTGGCCCTGAGCCTAACTCCATCCTGTTCAGACAAAGACATGATCTCAACAGGAAAGGCTTTAGGGGTGAACGGCAACCCGATCTTTTCATGCCTTTCATCAATTTTCGGATGTCCGGGACTGGGTTGAGCAAGTCCGCTCAGGTCCCCTTTGATGTCCATAAGCAGCACCGGCACTCCCTTTTCAGAGAGGTTTTCAGACAAGACCTGAAGGGTTTTGGTCTTTCCCGTTCCCGTCGCACCGGCAATTAAACCGTGCCTATTCATAGTTTTGAGGGGTACGTTTATATGGGCATTGGTGACGGTTTCGCCCTCAAGTATCCCTGCTCCGAGTGTAATATAATCTCCCTTAAAAGTGTAACCTTTTTCAAGGGTCTCAATAAATTGCTGACGCTTGTCCATGTCTGAAATTTTGATAAAAATAGTGTAATTTTAATCAACATTAAAACTGAAAAACATGAATCGCAAGCACCTCTTTGCCGCACTTATTACAAGCCTCTTAATCTGTGGCTGCGGAAATCAGGATCCTGTTTTCCACAATTCACATGAGCCCAAACGTCAGAACACACCATTCAGTGATATGGTTGAAACTTCCGATTTGATGTTCCTGGCTGGGCAGATTGGAAGAGATCATGAGAAGGGTTTCCTGGTTGAAGGAGGCATAAAGGCAGAAACCCGGCAGACTATCGAAAATATAAAGGCTGTCCTGGAACATCATGGCTCGGGGTTGGAAAAGGTGGTGAAATGCACTGTGATTTTAAGCGACATCGGGGACTTTGCCGATTTTAATGAGGTCTACATGCAGTATTTTCCGAACAAACCGGCACGAACTACCTTTGCAGCTTCCGGTTTGGCTGCGTCTGCCAAGATCGAGATAGATGTGATAGCTGCCAAATAGGTTTTCGGGCACAAACTTTCCTATCTTTGCATCCTATGATTAAAAAGGAGGTTCAGGCGAAGATTGATAAAGGTGAGATGCTACCCTTGATGGAAGCTTTTTATACCATACAGGGTGAAGGATATCACAAGGGAACGGCCGCATATTTTGTCCGTATTGGTGGTTGTGATGTTGGCTGTCACTGGTGTGATGTGAAGGAGAGTTGGATAGCGGGTCTTCATCCTCCAACTTCAACAGAGGAGATCATTGAAAATGCCTTAGCCTACAGCAATACGGTTGTAGTTACAGGTGGTGAGCCGCTTACCTGGGACATGGGTAAACTCACTTCGGGATTGAGAAAAAGGGGGGCAAAAGTCCATATAGAAACCTCCGGGGCCTATCCGCTAAGCGGAGATTGGGATTGGATCTGCCTGTCACCCAAGAAACGCAAAGGACCCCAGGACGAGATCTATGAGAAGGCTGATGAATTGAAGGTCATTGTCTATAATAAGGATGATCTCAGATTTGCTGAAGAACAGGCTGAAAGGGTTGGTCCTGATTGCCTGCTATATCTTCAGCCGGAATGGAGCAGGAGGGAAAAGGTCATGCCGTTGATAGTGGATTATGTGATGAAAAATCCAAAGTGGAGAGTTTCCCTTCAAACACACAAGTACCTCAATATTCCATAAAAAAACCCTGAAAATCAGGGCTTTTCTATCTAATTTTAATTTGTTTTAGAGAGCCTTGAATGGAACTGCCACTCGAACTTTTCCCCATCCCGCATTCAGATGAACACCATCTTCAGACTCGGTGAACATCATTGAAAAGGCCTCAAGGGATTCGTCGCCCATGGTGACGGGAACACTCAGCCTGGCCACATCATTAGCCTCATTATAGAAATATGAGCCCCAAACGTTAAGATCGGTGCTTATAACAGCAGTCCATTCTTTGTCACCAGGGATCATGTAAAAGGTGTAAGTGCCGGCTTTGACTGTTTTATCCCCTAATTTCATGTCTTTGTAGAGGGTTAATTCACAAGCCTCGTTAGCCCCTGTACGCCAAACCTTGCCGTTTGGAGCCAGAGCGCTCAGTTCACGTCCTTTCAATTGTGGTCTGCTATAGACTATTTTAATGGCCTTGTCAGACTCACGGTAATTGGCAGGGAATGAAGCGGCATCCATTGGGCTTTTGTCAAGACCCGGGAACTTTTGTGCCTGAACACTGAAGATGGTAAGCAGCATAAATCCGAATGCCACCCATAAAGAATTGTTTTTCATATCAAAGATTTTTGGTTTCAGTAAAATTATAGATTCAGCAACCGATAAGTCGAAAATTCATGTTAAACTTTACAGATGAAAGCCAGGTTTGAATTCTTTCTATGATAAATTACAAAAAAGTATAAAAAATACATATAAAGGTTATGAAATATAATTAAAAAACTATTTATGTTTAATAAAATAAACTTTATATACATATTTGTATTCGAATTTAACAATAAAAATTATGTGTGGAATTGTTTGTGCATTTGATCTGAAGCAGCCTAGTGAGACACTAAGGCCCCAAATATTAGAGATGTCTAAAAAAGTAAGGCACCGCGGTCCCGACTGGAGTGGGATCTACAGCGATGACAAGGCCCTTCTTGCGCATGAAAGGCTTGCCATTGTTGATCCGGCCTCCGGGAAGCAACCTCTTTACAGTGACTGTGGAAAACTGGTACTTGCTGCAAATGGTGAAATATATAACCATCGGGAAATCCGTAAGCATTTTGAAGGTGGTTATGAGTTTAAGACCCAAAGTGATTGTGAGGTGATCCTTGCTCTTTATAAGGAGAAGGGGATCGATTTCCTCGACGATCTAAATGGGATTTTTGGTTTTGCCCTTTACGATGCAGAGAAAGATGAGTACCTGGTAGCCCGCGATCATATGGGGATCATCCCGCTATATATCGGCTGGGACAAATTCGGAACATTTTATGTTGCTTCTGAATTAAAGGCTCTTGAAGGTTACTGTTCCAGGATTGAGTTGTTTCCTCCCGGTCACTTCCTCTGGAGCAAGGATGGAGAGTTTGTAAAATGGTATCAGCGGGACTGGATGGATTACGAAGCGGTCAAGGATAATGATACCGATATCGACGCCCTGAGAAAGGCCCTTGAGGATGCAGTCCACCGTCAACTGATGAGTGATGTG
The DNA here is from genome assembly GCA_041618535.1 of Flavobacteriaceae bacterium. Lineage (GTDB taxonomy): Bacteria > Bacteroidota > Bacteroidia > Flavobacteriales > Flavobacteriaceae > SHLJ01. The sequence continues at coordinate 2,146 of JBFKFP010000034.1, read as the reverse complement.
CCATATGGCGTGTTGTTGTCAGGAGGTCTTGATTCATCTGTAACCTCGGCCATTGCCAAAAAATATTGCCAGAAACGTATTGAATCTGATGACACCGATGATGCATGGTGGCCGCAGTTGCATTCTTTTTCGGTTGGCCTTGAAGGCTCGCCCGATTTGGCTGCCGCCCGAAAAGTTGCTGATCATATCGGGACGGTTCATCACGAGATTAAGTTCACCATCCAGGAAGGGTTAGACGCTATAAAAGATGTGATTTACCAGCTCGAGACCTATGACATTACAACTATCAGGGCCTCAACGCCAATGTACCTTATGGCAAGAGTAATAAAATCGATGGGTATTAAGATGGTTCTCTCTGGGGAAGGGGCCGACGAGCTGTTTGGTGGATACCTCTATTTTCACAAGGCGCCAAATGCCCGTGAATTCCATGAAGAAACCGTAAGAAAATTAAGCAAACTCTACATGTATGACTGCCTCAGGGCGAATAAAAGCCTTGCATCATGGGGGATTGAAGGCCGTGTGCCATTCCTCGATAAGGAATTCATGGATGTGGCCATGCGGATCAATCCGTCAGATAAGATGATCACTCCTGAGCGTATGGAGAAATGGGTGGTTAGAAAAGCCTTTGAAGATTACCTGCCGGAGAGTGTGGCCTGGAGGCAAAAGGAGCAATTCAGTGATGGTGTTGGCTACAGTTGGATTGACACTTTGAAGGAGGTTGTTGATGAAACGATAAGCGATGAGCAAATGAAGAACGCCCATTTCCGTTTTCCAATTCAGACCCCCCAGAACAAGGAAGAATATTATTACAGGTCCATTTTTGAGGAACATTTCCCAAGTGATGCCGCAGCACTAAGCGTGCCTCAGGAAGCCTCAGTTGCCTGCAGTACCAAGATTGCCCTTGAATGGGATGAGGCCTTTAAGAATATGAATGAACCCAGCGGAAGGGCAGTCGCGAAAGTTCATGAAGATTCATATTAGGATCAGATGACGTTAAAAAAAGCCGGTGCTAAACCGGCTTTTTTATTATTTCTTAATGATCTTCTTCATCAGGTTCTTGTCCTCGGTCCTGATATGTATCACATAAGTTCCATCGCTCAAATTCTTAACATCAAGCTGATGAATTGGTTTTTTTTCAGGATTGGTCATGGTACTGATCAAGCGGCCGTGAAGGTCATATATTTTAACTTCCTCGATCAGGGTCACCTCTGAATCAATTACCACGAAATCACTTGTAACAGTTGGATAAACCTTGATCAGTAACAATACCTCTTCCTGGTCGCTCAAGGCCTCGGTCACTTCGAAGTCAAAGACTTCGTATAAAGACCATACGCCGTTCATATCACGTGTTCTGACATGAAGTTTATGCATGCCCAGACCAAGACTCCCTGAAGGTATGGCTATGGCCTCGTTCAGATCAAATCCTGGTGTTATGGCGATGGGTGTTCCCATTCCGGTACCCGGATCAATGTCGAAGAAATATTCCGCTTTATCAATCTGTACAGAGGCAGGTGGGTTAAAAGTGTGAACAAGGAAATTATACTCATAATAGAGTGACCATCGGTTGTCAGAATCTTTTACCCTAACATGTAATTTATGGATGCCATCTGACAATAAAGAGGTAGATACCGCCAGTGACTCGGTAAGGTCGAATCCATTGGTTATTGGTATATCGGTCCCGGCGTCTGTACCAGGGTCGTTATCTATGAAGTATTCCGCAGCAACGATCTCTGTGGCCAAAGTCGTGTCTACAAAATCATGCACGAGGAAGGTGTGTTTGAAATACAAAGACCAGGCCCCGCTAACATCCCTTGTCCTGACGAAAAGCGTATGAATTCCGTTGCTCAGTGAGCCGGTATTCACCGTAAAGCTCTCATTGATATCAAATCCCGGGGTAACGGTTATTGGTGTACCCAGATTCACTCCCGGATCCATATCAATAAAATATTCAGCTTTATCGATCTGGGCGAACCCAATACTCGTGATTAAAGCTATGCATATATAAATCAGTTGTTTCATCATTGACATTTTTACGATTAAACAAACTAATTTTTCTTTGATGCAGTGAATTCAACATTGATATCCTGACCCATTGGAACGGAAGAATTGGTTATATTCAACGACGTCATATAAGGCCACAGGTCCG
>JBFKFP010000033.1:0-21299 GCA_041618535.1 Flavobacteriaceae bacterium | reverse complement strand
AGCACTGGTAAAGTTAAGTCGAAGATAGAAGCCATTTTGTCCTATTAACGCAGATTGAGATTTTTGTATCTTATACCAAAAATCTAAGATGTATACTCGCCGTATTTTTCCCATTATTGGAGTTTTGAAGTGGACCAGGCGCCACATTTTTTTGTTTTTTCTTCTGGCTCTTATCCCCGTTATTCTTTTTGACGTCTTGCATTGGAAATGGTTACATGTACCCTGGTTGCCTTTAGGTGTTTTGGGGACGGCGGTCGCTTTTATTGTGAGTTTTAAGAACAATGCATCTTACGATCGTTTATGGGAGGCCAGGAAAATCTGGGGCGGGATAGTCAACGCCTCCAGGTCATGGACCATCATGGTTAAGGATTTTATTACCAACGACCATGCGGAAAGGAAAATAGGAGAAGGGCAACTCAAGGAAATTCACCGTGAACTGGTACACAGGCATGTGGCCTGGTTAACCGCCCTGCGCTATATGCTAAGGCAGGATAAGCCATGGGAAATGCATTTGAAAAGCGGCCGATCTAACAAGGAATTCAGGGAGAGGTCATATACCATTCTCGAGGATACAATTCCTCTTGAGGAAGCCATCAGACCTTATTTGCCTGAGAAGGATTATAAAGAAATTTCCGTTAAAGGAAACAAACCGTCCCAGATTTTAGGAATTCAATCGAGGCGTTTAAAAGAATTACTTCAGCAGGGATTAATAGAAGATTTCAGACATATGGAAATGAAGAATATGTTGGTTGAATTCTATACACTTCAGGGAAAAAGCGAAAGGATCAAAAATTTTCCCTACCCCAGGCAGTTTGCCACTCTGAACTATATATTCGTCTGGGTTTTTATCCTGCTGGTTCCCTTTGGAATTATGGAGGAATTTGAAATAATAGGTGACCGCATATTAGTAGAACTGGAAATGCATGATGTACGCAGTTCGCTTATTCACCAGGTACAGGAGTTTATGGCGCGGAAATTTGTGTGGTTCTCCGTCCCGTTCAGCGCCTTAATCGCGTGGGTGTTTCATACTATGGAGGCTATTGGTGAGAATACGGAAAATCCCTTCGAGGGTGGTCCGAACGATGTGCCAATAACCGATCTGAGCCGTGGAATCGAGATCGATATTCGTCAGTTGATAGACGATACCGATATTCCCTCTCCCTATGAGTGGAAAAACCATATTGTTCTTTAGCCGTGAAAGCGATTATATACGAAAGTTTTCAGGCTGAGCCTCAATTACGGGATCTGCCGGATCCTGTTCCTACGGATGAGGGAGTTGTTTTAGAGGTTTTGGCGACCGGGATGTGCCGCAGCGACTGGCACGGATGGATGGGCCATGATCCTGGTATCCGTTTGCCTCACGTACCCGGGCATGAGATCGTGGGCCGAATTGTCGAAAAAGGACGATTCATTCAAAACTTTGAAATTGGTGAAAGGGTAACCCTGCCTTTTGTTTGCGGATGTGGCAGCTGCGGGGAATGCCAATCAGGGAATGAGCAGGTTTGTGACAACCAGTCTCAACCGGGTTTTACCCACTGGGGTTCTTTCGCAGAGCGCGTTCGAATTGATTATGCAGACACCAATCTTGTCCGGGTCCCGGAATATATTTCAAACGAAGCGGCAGCATCCCTCGGATGCCGTTTCATCACGGCTTTCAGGGCAGTGGTAGACCAGGCCGGTCTCAAAGAGGGGCAAACACTGGCTGTGCATGGTTGTGGTGGAGTAGGGCTTTCCGCTGTAATGATCGCCAAGGCACTGGGAGCGAAGGTAATTGCTGTTGATATCGATGAGAAAGCATTGAAGATCGCTACAAGGCTGGGAGCCGATCATTCTATCAACGCCAATGACGAACCTGATCTGGTTGGTAAAATTATGTACTGCAGTAAGGGTGGTGCAAATGTTTCCATTGATGCCTTCGGAAGCGGAGAAACAGCATTAAATTCTCTTCAAAGTTTAAGAAAACGAGGAAAGCATGTCCAGGTTGGATTGATGACCCTTGAGGACTCTGAAATAAAGATCCCGATGGATCTTGTGCTTGCACATGAACTCGAGATCATCGGTAGCCATGGCATGCAGGCGCATCGGTACGACCGTGTGTTCAAGATGATAGAAAAAGATCTGCTTGACCCGGCAAAGTTGGTAACAAAGACCATTCATCTGGAAGAAGCAGCTAGAATGTTACCAGAGATGAATTCATGGAACGAGCATGGAGTTGTGGTGATCAATGATTTTTCCTGAATCCGAATTTATTCAGGATGTTTTTCCATCGGTAAGACCTGATGAATTTACCCTCAGCCTCGCTTACCAGAAAACTATCATTACCTGCCCAGGCGTTCCAGTAGCCCTGGATCCCATTAACAAAGAACTGAAATTGTCTTCGTTTTACAGCACCTTTAGCCAAAGCCAGAAGGGATATAACCCAACCGTAACGCATTCTGTAAAGAGCCTTGCCCTGGAGCAATCTTGCCGATCTGCTGTAGGTCTTTCCGGTGGGTTTAAGATGTTTGACATAAAGGCCGGGGATGGTCTTAACTTCCCAGCCGTTGAATCTTGCGAGCAGCACATCGATAGTGTCCCAGCCTATGGAGGCTTTCAGTCCGTCAATTGCTTCAAAACATTGTTTCCTGTATGCCTTAACGGGACCCCTGACATGATTTACAGAGGCGATATCCTCAAATACCCATTCTCCGTTAATTTCAATCATAGGCAGTCCCCCGGAGACACCCAACTTCGGATTACGATTGAATTCCTCAACCAGCTTTCTGAGATAATCAGACGGAAAAACAATATCCGCATCGAATTTACAGACCAATTCAAAATTATTATCGAGCTGCTCAAACCCTGCCTGAAAGGCCTTGATCACCTTTTCGCCCGGAAGATGCCCCGGTCCGGATTTAAGCTTTACCGATTTTATCCATTCATGATTCCCGGCATAGCGTTCAATGATTTCAAAGCTGTTATCTGTTGAGTTGTCATCAACTACGACGAGCTGATCGGGACACCTGTCCTGTTTAACCAGGCTCTCGAGGCTCTTCTCAAGAACGGCCTCTTCATTATGAACCGGCATGACAATATAAACCCTCACAATCTTAATATCGATTTTCTGATTGAACGCCATTGCCGCCTTCTTATAAATCTTCCCTCTTCAGAGGTGACCATAAATGGAGTGTTTTCGCGCTTCGCTATAAGATAGCCCTTTAAGATTAACCTAAACCAGGATGGTTGTCGTTTTCTAAAAGTTTGCACCAGCCCTCTTATTAATGCAAGTAAGGATCCTAATCTCATAGTATAAAAGGCTCTTCCCTGATCGATCCCGCTTGACGGAATATAGCGTGTGGCAGTAGGTTTGAGGTGCTTCACAATAAGGGTTTCATCCACGTTGTAACACCAGCCATGATATTCAGCTAAAAGCTCATCAATCGTATCCCATCCGAACGCAGGGTTTAATCCGCCAATATCCTTATAACATTTCCATCGGTAGGATTTAAGTGCCCCCCTGATATGATCTTTTCCGGTAATCTTTTCTCTTACCCATGTGCCGTTTTTTTCAACATAGCAAATACCCCCCACCATACCGAGCGAGGGGTTCTTTTTATAATGGTCAACAAGGGACTCAAGATAATTCCCGGGAAAGACCAGATCACCATCAAACTTGCAGATAATATCGTAACGATCATTCAATGATTTCATTCCCGCCAGAAAAGCTTCCACCACTTTACCACCCGGGCTATGTTCAGGTTTGGATGTATGGTAGATGTATTTTACCCGCTCGCTCTTCGTCTCAACTTCTCTGATGATCTCTGCAGAACGATCTGTTGAATGATCATCGACAATCACGATTTTATCCGGTAAATGGGACTGGCTAAGCAGTGAGTCGAGTGTTTTTCTGATGAACTCCTCCTCGTTATGAACCGGTATTACGATGCCTATTGTCATGTGCGGCGTTCAGCATAAACGATATAGTATCGCGGAACAAGCCAGCGCAACAATGGCCTGAATCCAATTTTTTTTGTTGGATTGGTCCATTTCTTACTCGCCTTGATCTCCCAACCTGCCTTTTCAAGCAGCCAGTCGAATTGCCAGTCTTCGAATTCATGAAAGTGCCTGTCGCGTAAATCTGTTTTACTCCGGTAAGCCGGTGAGAACCACAGTCTGAGCGGCACACTGGCCACGAGCTTTTTTGCCTTAATAGAGGAAAGGACGGTAAATGGTGAGAGCAGGTGTTCGAATATTTCAAATGCAGTAATTACCTGAGCTTCGGAATTGGCTATGGCGCTTGGATCCAGGTCGAGGTCCTCTCCATTGGTGTTCTCAACTGCATATCCGGCCGTCTTCATCCGATCGGAAAGGGGGTTACTTACGCCCAGGTCGAGGATTTTGTATTTTGTAGGGATATGTTCCTTCAGAAAGTCGAGGGTCAGCCGGTATCTTTTATGCGGGAATTTACCCTCGTACATACTTATTAATATCTGTAAACTATGGCATTGATATGCATGCCTGCCCCCACACTGGCGAAGATGATCACGTCACCTTTGGTGAGTTTGTGGCCATTGAGTTCTTGTTTTAATATAAGGTCGAATAAGGTTGGGACCGTTGCCACCGAGCTATTACCCAGCTTGCGAATGCTCATCGGCATAATGTCATCGGGCGCCGGTGTTTTGTATAGTCGATAAAATCGTTTGATAATGGCCTCATCCATTTTCTCATTGGCCTGGTGTATCAATACTTTTTTCACTTCGGAAATATCTATCCCGCTTTTATCGAGACAGATCTTCATGGCCTTGGGAACATTGTTAAGGGCGAATTCATAGATCTTCCTGCCATGCATTTTGATGTATCGGGTGTCGGGGCAGAGGTCTTTGTTGTTAGACTTTCCGAAGAAAAGGTAATAAGCCTCGTCATATGTGAACGAAGCTGACTCATGAGCCAGTATTCCTCCTTCCTCTTCAGTGGCTTCAATAACAGCAGCTCCTGCACCATCTGAATAGATCATGGAGTCCCTGTCGTGTTTATCCACAACCCGGGAGAGGGTTTCAGTTCCTATTACAAGGCATTTCTTAGCCATTCCAGACTTAATAAATGCCTGTGCCTGAATAACGCCCTCAATCCAGCCGGGGCAGCCGAATAAAATATCATAGGCCACGCAGGATGGGTTTTTAATCCTTAAACTATGCTTGATCCTCGAAGCCAAACAAGGCAGCAGGTCACTCTGGATTGCATTCGCCTTTACATCCCCGAAATTGTGGGCAACGATGATATAGTCCAGCTCCTCGGGATCGATCTTCGCATCATCAATGGCCTTTTCAGCAGCAAAAACACCCAGGTCTGAAGAGGTAAGATGTGATTTGGCATACCGTCTTTCAGCAATGCCGGTAATGGCCTTAAATTTTTCAACTATAACCTCATTGGGATAATCGATATCCGAGCCGTCAATGTTCATAAATTCATGTTTATGAAAATCCTCATTGCGCTCAATCAATTCAGGAATATAACTTCCCATTCCGGTAATACGAATATTCATCTAAGGAGTAATTTTAAGTTTATCAAAATAATTAACCCGAAAAATATGGCTCAATTTCTCTAAATTCAACCTGAAATCGGTTAAAAATACGATGTCCAATTGATTTTTAAACTTCAATATAGTCTTCAATTGGCGCACAAGTACATATTAAATTCCTGTCTCCATAGGCCTCATCCACTCTCCGCACGCTTGGCCAAAACTTATTGTCTGCTACGAAATCCAATGGATATGCTGCCTGCTCCCTGCTATAGGGAAACTCCCAATGATCGGCAGTTAACATCGACAGGGTGTGAGGTGAGTTCTTAAGGACATTATTGTCCTGATCGCTGATTGAATCTATCTCCTTACGTATAGAAATCAAAGCCTCGCAGAATCTGTCCATTTCGGCTTTGCTCTCGCTCTCTGTAGGTTCAATCATCATGGTACCCGCAACCGGGAAGGAAACCGTTGGCGCGTGAAAGCCATAATCCATCAACCGCTTGGCAATATCCACTACCTCAATTCCTTTTACCTTGAAAGGCCTGCAGTCTATAATCATCTCATGAGCTGCTCGACCGTGCTCCCCGGTATATAAGGTTTCGAAGTATCCGTGAAGCCGTTCCTTAATGTAGTTTGCATTAAGAATGGCAATCTCCGTGGCTTTGGTAAGTCCGCTCGCACCCAACATTTTAATATATCCATAAGAGATCAGGCAAACTAGAGCTGAACCGAACGGTGCTCCGGAAATGGCTGTGATGGCCTTTTCTCCACCGGTTTCAATTAAGGGGTTTCCGGGAAGAAATGGAACGAGCTGTTTGGCGACGCAAATTGGCCCAACCCCGGGTCCGCCTCCGCCATGAGGAATGGCAAAAGTTTTATGTAAATTCAGATGACAGACATCAGCTCCTATGTTTCCGGGATTGGTTAGACCAACCTGGGCGTTCATATTGGCTCCATCCATATAAACCTGTCCCCCGTTATCGTGAATGATCTTCGTAATTTCCTTGATCGCTGACTCATAAACACCATGGGTTGAAGGATAGGTCACCATCAGGGCTGCGAGATTATCTTTATGCAGTTCCGCCTTTGCCTTCAGATCCTCAATATCGATATTTCCTGCTTCAGACGACTTGGTCACTACCACTTTCATTCCAGCCATGACAGCACTGGCCGGGTTGGTGCCATGGGCTGAGGAGGGGATCAGGCAAATATTGCGGTGATGATCATTTCTCGATTCATGATAGGCTTTTATAACCATCAATCCGGCAAACTCACCCTGGGCTCCCGAATTGGGCTGAAGTGATGTGCCGGAAAATCCGGTGATCTCTGTCAGGTAATCTTCAAGACTGCTTAAAACCTCCTGGTAACCTTTCGCCTGCTCGATCGGGGCAAATGGATGCATATTGCCCCAATTTAACCAGCTTAAGGGAAGCATTTCGGCGGCAGCGTTAAGTTTCATTGTACATGACCCAAGTGAGATCATGGAATGATTCAAAGAAAGGTCCTTTCGTTCCAGCCTCTTGATGTACCGCATCAGTTCGGTTTCTGAGTGATAACTGTTAAAAACATCGAATGCCATGAAATCAGAAAGCCTTTTCATCGTTTCCGGGATCTTTGATGCAGTTTCAAGTTGTTTTACGCCTTCCGCTAAGGTGTTGTTATATGCAGCAAAAATCTTCAGGATTTCATTCAGGTTAGAAAGGGTAGTGGTTTCATTTACTGAAATACAGACGCGGTTTTCATCGGGGTAATAGAAATTAACCTCGCTCTCCTCAGCCAAAGTCTTGATTTTTTCTGCATTAGCTTCGATCATGAGGGTATCAAAGAATGAATCGTTCATTTGAACAAATCCCATCTGTTTAAGCCCCTTTTCCAGGGCGATCGCCCTGGAATGAATACTCTCGGCAATATGACGAAGTCCGTTTGGCCCGTGGTAGACACCATACATTCCGGCCATTACCGCTAACAGTACCTGTGCCGTGCATATGTTGGATGTGGCTTTGTCACGCTTGATGTGCTGCTCTCTTGTCTGAAGAGCCATCCGAAGAGCCCGATTACCATCTCTATCCCGGGTAACGCCTATTATCCTTCCCGGTAAATTTCTTTTGTATTCTTCCCTGGTGGCAAAAAAAGCAGCATGAGGACCTCCATATCCCATCGGGATACCAAAACGCTGACTTGTTCCTACTACAACATCGGCACCGAATTTTCCGGGTGCCTCAATCAACACCAGGCTCATGAGGTCGGCCGCGACAGCTACTTTTATCCCCGATTGATGTGACCTTGAGATAAAAGATGATATTTCCTTTATCTCACCTGTTTTCCCAGGAAGCTGTATAAGCGCTCCGAAATATTGGTTTGAATAATCAAAGGTCCCGGGATTTCCTATTTCGAGGTCTATCCCTAATGGAATTCCCCTGGTTTTCAGAACCGAAATTGTTTGAGGCAGAACATCTTCCGAAACAAAAAACCTGACTACGTCATTTTTCTTCTGCTCTCTCTCCCTTACTGCGAACAACAAGGCCATGGCTTCTGCAGCAGCCGTGCTTTCGTCCAGCAGGGAGGCATTCGCAATTTCCATCCCTGTAAGATCGGTTATCATGGTCTGAAAATTCAACAGGGCTTCCAATCTGCCCTGTGCAATTTCGGCCTGGTAAGGAGTATAGGCCGTATACCAGCCCGGGTTTTCCAGGATATTTCGCTGTATGACCGGCGGGAGAACCGTGGGATGATAGCCCAGGCCTATATAAGATTTAAATACTTTATTTTTCTTGCCCAACTCATTGATGTGCTGAAGATACTCCTGTTCACTCATCGCGTCATCCAGGGTTAGTCCATTCTTCAGGCGTATGCTTTCAGGAATGGTTTCATCTATGAGCTGATCAACGGAACTTGATCCTATGGCATTCAACATCTCTTTGATATCCTCATCTCGAGGGCCGATATGCCGAATGGAGAAGTTATTCGTATTCATATTTTTCGAGCTGCAATTTGATGAGCAAAATTACGTAATTATTGGATGTTTATTTTGTACAATTATGAAAGTTTTTAACTAAAAAAACCTTAAAATCGGATTGTCTATTTTTGTAATATGCTGTTGCTCAGAAGGCTTTTTCGGTTTTATATTAACAGCCATATCCATGTGGCTCTGGCGGTATGCAGTTTAAGCTTAATAACCTGCCTGGATTTCGACATCGGTATAAACCTGAACCTGTTAGGGTTTATTTTCTTCGGAACGGTTAGCGGCTATAATTTCGTGAAGTATTTCGGCCTCGCTAAATTTCATCACAAAAGACTGGCGCCCTGGTTGCGACATATTCAGATTTTCGCCTTTTTCGCCTTCGTGGCACTGTGTTACTTCCTGTTGCAGCTTAACCGCGATACCATAATTATTGCAGCGGTGATGGGTGCACTTACTTTTTTATATGCAATCCCGATTGTTCCTAAAAGCTGGTTTTTAGATCATAAAAAGAATCTAAGGGCAGTTAGCGGACTTAAAATCTATATCATAGCGCTCGTATGGGCGGGAGTAGTAGTTTTACTGCCCTTTTATGAATCTGGAACCTCGATGAGTTTTGATGCCTGGATATTCATGTTGCAGGTCTATCTGTATGTGTGGGTTGCGATGTTACCCTTTGAAATCAGGGATTTGCAATTCGACAACCTGAAGCTGGCCACTATACCACAGCAAATTGGATTAAATGCCACTAAATTCCTGGGAATCATGCTCCTGGTGTTGATAGGGGCGTTGGAATTCATGAAGGACGATGTGGATGAGCAGAAGTTCTTCGTAATCCCGGTGGTCCTTGTAATAACCGCTGCTTTCCTGCTTTTTAGCACAACTCGCCAAAACCAGTATTACAGCGCTTTTTGGGTAGAGGGCATCCCCTTGCTTTGGCTGATTTTAATGATCTTAATGCCCTAACGATAATTTTTCAATTCTTTACTGAACTCCTCCCTCAGTTTTATCTTCTCTTTTTCCTCCATGCAGTCTACCTCATTATTATTCACAAGCCTGGTGAGTTTAGCATTGTTGGCAGAATATTTACGACAGGCCCTGCAGTAGATCAGGTGAAAGCTTAACTTGACCTTTTCCCAAAATCCAGCCTCATCATATTGTGATTTATCACAATTATGATTCGCTTCTTCGCATGAAATAAATATACCTTTTCCTTTGTTCATGGTTAAAATTTAAAACCAATTATCCTCCAGGCAGGACGCCAGCGAAGTCCTGGCCCGGTGTATGATAACCCATAAGTTAGACGGTGTTATACCGAGTTCATTACATATGGCTTCGGTATCATAACCCAATAAGGTCTTCTTCTTAAACACCTCGGCCTGCTTCGGTGGCAGCTTTTCAATGCAACCATGTATGGCCAGGCCTAACTCGGTGTTCTCAAGATCGTCCTCGGCCGTTTTATCATAAGGGTCGGCAACACGCTGCTCCAACCAATCTCCGTCATCATCACCTTCAGAGTTGAAATTCATTTTCACCTCAGCCCGGCCCTTCGCAGAATTAATTTTACGGTAGTGATCAATGATCTTTCTTTTTAATATTGATACCAGCCATGTTCGTTCGCTTGCCTCACCCTTGAAATTCTGCATGGATTTCAAACCTGCGAAAAACGTATCCTGCACCAGGTCCTTGGCTATCTCCCTGTCATTCACCCTTGTAATGGTATAATTGAACAGGTAATCGGAGTACCTTTCAATCCATTGGTTCGGATTTATCTCATGTTTGGCCATTAATTGAAGTTAACTTGGAGTAAAAATAGGAATTAACCAAAACTTCCGATCCCATCCCACACTGTTTTATTTTAAACAAGTAATCCGGCACGTTTTAAAAGGGCCTCAGGCCTGGGTTTTTCACCCCGGAATTTCACATAAAGTTCCATTGGATCCTCTGTTCCTCCCTTGCTTAGGATATGTTCTTTGAATTTACCGGCAATTTTCGAATTGAATATTCCATTTGCCTTAAAGCATTCAAAGGCATCCGCATCCAGGACCTCTGCCCATTTGTAACTGTAATAGCCGGAAGAATATCCGCCCTGAAAAATATGAGAGAAAGATGTGCTCATGCAATTTTCAGCACAATCAGGATAAAATTGGGTGCCTGAAAACGCTTTTAATTCATGCAACTTTACATCTTCAATTCCCGATGGGTCATTTGCATGCCAACTCATATCCAGGAGACCAAAACTGATCTGTCTCACCGTCTGCATACCTTCCATGAAAGTTGAAGAGGCTTTAATTTTTTCCAGCATCTCTGACGGCATGGGCTCGCCGGTTTTATAATGTTTTGCGAAAAGAATCAGGGCTTCTTGCTCGTAACACCAGTTTTCCATAAGCTGACTGGGTAACTCTACAAAATCCCAATATACCCCCGTCCCCGAAAGGCTCGGAAAAGTAGTATTCGCCAACATTCCATGCAGGGCGTGGCCGAATTCATGGAAAAGGGTCTTGACCTCGTTGAAGGTGAGCAGGGAAGGCCTTGTGGCCGTTGATTTCGTAAAATTGCAGACAATGGATATGTGTGGCCTGCTGTTTTCCCCATTCCTGATGAACTGTGGTTTGAATGATGTCATCCAGGCTCCGTTTCTCTTTCCTTTCCGTGGAAAGAAATCCGCATAGAGAACGGCTAAAAACTTGTTGTTACCATCCAATACCTCATATGTCTTGACCTCAGGATGATATTTATCGATATTATTGATCTGGTTGAATTTGAGATCGAACAGTTTTGAAGCCACAAGAAAAACCCCGTCGATTACCTCTTCCAGTTTAAAATATGGCTTAAGTTTTTCGTCGTCCAGATCGAAGAGTTGTTGCTTTAGTTTTTCTGTGTAATAGGCGGCATCCCATTTCTGGAAATCTGTTATTCCGTCCAATTCATAGGCGAACACCTTTAATTTGTCAAATTCCTTATCTGCCGCGGGCCGGGCCTTTTCAAGCAAATCATCAAGGAATTTCAGCACTGCGGCCGGTGATTTTGCCATACGCTCCTCAAGAACGAATTCTGCGTGATTTCCGTAGCCCAGCAATTGAGCCCTTTCATGCCGGAGATTTACGATCTTAAGGACTATTTCCTGGTTGTCGAATTCATTCATCTGGAATCCCTTTCTACCATATGCCAGGGACATGGTTTTACGCAATTCCCTGTTATCGGCATAGGTCATGAACGGGACGTAACTGGGGAAATTTAGAGTAAAGATCCAACCCTCCTTTCCTTTTGATTCCGCCAATTGGCTGGCAGCCTCCAAAACGCCCTCCGGCAAGCCACTGAGATCCTCCTGATCAGTGATATGTAACTCAAAGGCATTGGTCTCAGCCAGCACATGCTCCCCGAATGTCAGCTTAAGCTTTCCCAGTTCCTTGTCAATCTCCCTCAGTCGTTTCTTGCCCTCCATGTCAAGGTTCGCACCATTTCTGACAAACTGTTTGTATTTCTTTTCCAAAAGACGTAATTCTTCGCCATTCAGGTTCAGCGTTTCACGAATTTCGTACACATGCTTTATCCGGTCATACAATTTTTCGTTCAACAATATATCGTTGGCAAAATCAGTAAGAAGTGGTGAGATTTCCTGAGCCAGGGCCTGGATTGTTTCATTGGTCTCAGCAGCATTCAGATTAAAAAACAAACTGGACATCCTATCCAGTTCCTGACCGGAGAACTCCAGTGCCTCTATAGTGTTTCTGAAGGAGGGTTCTTCCTCACAAGAGATAATGGACTCAATTTCAGAACGGCCTGTTTCGATGGCATTTTTGATTGCCGGTAAAAAATCGGAATCTTTAATTTTAGAAAAGGGTGCTGTATTGTATGGTGTGTTAAAAGGGAAATTTATTTTACTCATGTATTTCAAAAAATTCAGAAAAATCTTACAAATAAAAGGCTACAAGATGGATTTTTTGGTAGGCTTTTTCTTTCTAACTATCTGATTTTATTATTTTTAATTAACATTTAACGGAATTAAATTCAATTTTTAATTACATTCGTTCTGAATTTTTCATGGAGTATTTCTTTACTCCTAAAAAATGGTTGATTAATAGCAATGATAAAACCTCGATTTTCCCATCGGGGTTTTATTTTTTTACACGCTTTGAGGCGTCGAGGACCTTATTCTTCAATCCTTCCTTGTAAGCTATTATCCTTTCCAGCACTTCCCGGTTCTGAGATCCGAGTATCTGAGCGGCTAAAATCCCCGCATTCTTAGCACCGTTCAGTGCAACCGTTGCCACGGGTACACCGCCAGGCATCTGAAGTATGGACAGAATGGAGTCCCATCCGTCGATAGAATTTCTTGATTTCACAGGTACTCCAATTACTGGCAACGGAGAGAGGGAAGCTATCATTCCCGGTAAATGTGCTGCTCCGCCTGCGCCAGCAATTATCACTTTAATCCCCCGATCATGAGCATTCTTGCCATATGCTAACATCTTCTCAGGTGTGCGGTGGGCGGAAACTATATCTACCTCGGTCGTTACTCCAAGTTCTTCTAGAATGTCTATTGCCTCTTGCATCACGGGTAGGTCGCTGTCACTGCCCATTATGATTCCAACATCTGCCATAATTTATTCGCTGATTACTTTTATCGTATTTTTTACTTTTTCCGCCAGTTCCCTTGCAACAGCCATGTCTTCATTGACTATGGTGACATGGCCCATTTTCCTGAATGGCCTGGTTTCCTTCTTTCCGTAAATGTGAGGCGTTACACCCTCTATATCCAATACCTGCTCTATATTCTGATATACCACCGGACCGGTAAACTGTGCCTCCCCCACCAAATTTACCATTATTCCGGCAACTTTGCTCATTGACGATCCTAAAGGAAGGCCCAGAATTGCCCGCAGGTGCTGTTCGAACTGACTGGTGTAGCAGGATTCGATGGTGTGATGACCTGAATTATGAGGTCGGGGAGCCACTTCGTTAACCAGGATGTCATCGTTTTGAGTTTGAAACATTTCAACCGCAAGCAGTCCTACATGCTGATATGCAGTGCTCGTCCTGAGGGCTACTGCTTCCGCTTTGGCTGCTACTTCAGGACTAATCCTGGCAGGACATATTACATACTCTACCTGGTTGGCTTCAGGATGGAACTCCATTTCCACTACAGGATATGCAGCTACATGGCCGTTAGCAGATCGCGCTACTATAACTGATAATTCGTTTTTGAAATCGATCAAATTTTCGATAATACATTCCACATTTGGGAGTCCGCTGAGGTCCTGCTCATTCCTGACGATCTTCACGCCACGGCCATCGTATCCGAATTGGGTGCTTTTCCATACAAAGGGGAAATCAAGAACTGAATTACGGATCGCCGTCTCAACTTCCGGTTTGTAGGCAAAACGGCTGAAGGGAGCAGTTGGAATGTCATGATCGACATAAAACAATTTTTGCTTGGCCTTGTTCTGAATGGTCTCAAGGGTTTTTGAAGCCGGGAAAACTTTGATTCCTTTCTGCTCCAGCGCCTTAAGAGCCTCGACATTAATGTTCTCTATCTCTATGGTAAGCACATCCACATCCTTCCCGAAATTATATACGGCATCAAAATCCATAAGATCACCCACATGGAATTCATCGCTGCCAATTCGGCATGGAGCTTCTCTATTTGGATCCATTACGACGGTGTGGATATCCCATTTCCGGGTTTCATTCAAAATCATTTTTCCAAGCTGTCCTCCGCCCAGGATTCCCAATTTGAATTCAGAAGAAAAGTAGTTCATAAACCCTTGATAATATGATGTGCAAAAATACATTTAAATATGCAAACCATATTTAAAAACGGGTTCCAAATCATGGCAATTACTTTAACAAATCCCTATCTTTGCATTTCCAAAGGAAAACAGGGTGATTAAACTTCACGACAAATACTTTAAGCCATTTATCTCGGCCCAGGAAATAGATGCAGCAGTAAGCAGGCTCGTTGATGAGATCGCTGCTGATATGGGTGACGAGATTCCGGTATTTGTGGGGATCATGAATGGATCTTTTATGTTTACCAGCGATTTTGTGAAGAAATATCCTAAACCCTGCGAGGTTACATTCATCAAACTCGCATCTTACGAAGGTGTGAAATCATCCGATGATATTCAGAGATTGATCGGGCTTACTCAGGACCTCACAGGTAGAACAGTTGTAATACTCGAGGATATAATTGATTCCGGAAAGACCATGGGTGAGGTTCACCGGATTTTCGAAAATGAAAAAGTCAAAAGCCTGAAGATCGCTTCCTTGTTTTTCAAACCAGAAGCTTATAAGAAAGATTACAAGCTGCATTATGTTGGTATAGAGATCCCGAATAAGTTTATCGTGGGATACGGGCTTGATTATGATGGCCTCGGAAGGGATATTCCGGAGGTCTACCAGATAAAAAACACAGAGCATATGACAAATTTGGTATTGTTTGGTCCTCCGGGCGCAGGAAAAGGCACCCAGGCAGATTTTCTTAAAGAAAAATATAACCTGATCCATATTTCTACAGGTGATGTCTTCAGGTATAACATCAAGAATGAGACTGCTCTCGGAATGTTGGCCAAGTCGTACATGGATAAAGGAGAACTGGTGCCGGACGAAGTAACCATTGACATGCTGAATGCTGAGGTTGAGAAGAATGCTGATGCCAATGGATTTATTTTTGATGGCTTTCCCAGAACAAAAGCACAAGCCGAAGCACTTGATGCACTGATGCATACCAAGGATTCCGAAATCAGTGCCATGATCGCTCTCGAGGTTGATGATGAAATCCTCGTACAGCGGCTTCTGAAACGAGGTAAGACCAGCGGACGGGCAGATGATGCAAATGAGGAGGTTATCAGAAACCGTATTAGCGAGTATTATGATAAAACTGCAGTTCTAAAGGACTATTACACCTCCCAGGATAAATATCACGGTGTTGATGGTGTTGGTAACATCGAAGAAATCACCGCTCGCGTGAGCAAGGTAATCAACGCCTTGCAAGCCGTTTAGAACCAAAATAAATTTCAATAATTTTTAGATGACCGAGGGCAATTTTGTCGACTACGTAAAGATCTATGTTTGCTCCGGAAACGGAGGCAAGGGCTCTGCGCATCTCCGTCGGGAAAAATATGTTACCAAAGGAGGGCCGGATGGTGGCGACGGTGGCCGTGGCGGACATATTATCCTTAAAGGCAATTCACAGCTCTGGACCCTGTATCATCTGAAGTTTAAGAAGCATTTCAGGGCTGAACACGGGAAAAATGGAGGAAAACAGAGAAGTACGGGTGGAGATGGTCAGGATGTGATAATTGAGGTGCCATTGGGAACTGTTGTACGTGACACAGGAACCGATGAAGTTTTATTTGAGATCACTGCCGAAGGCGAGGAAATAGCTGTGGTTGAAGGTGGTAAAGGGGGGCTTGGTAATTGGCATTTTAAAAGCCCTACCAGGCAGACACCGCGTTATGCTCAGCCAGGTCTTCCAGGAGAGGAAAAGCGCATCACCCTCGAGTTAAAAGTATTGGCCGATGTTGGGCTGGTCGGATTCCCTAACGCCGGAAAGTCGACCCTGTTATCGGTTTTGACAGCCGCAAAGCCAAAAATTGCCGATTACGAGTTCACTACCTTAAAACCAAACCTTGGTATTGTGGAATACAGAGATTTCCAGACCTTCGTTATGGCCGACATACCCGGGATCATCGAGGGAGCAGCTGAGGGAAAAGGTCTCGGTCATTATTTCCTGCGCCATATTGAACGAAATTCGGTTTTGTTGTTCCTGATCCCCGCTGACGCCAGTGATATTGTTGATCAATACCAGATACTTCTCGATGAGCTCAGGCGTTATAATCCGGAAATGCTGGATAAGGAGCGATTGGTGGCTATCTCCAAATGCGATATGCTGGATGATGAATTAAAAACTGAGTTGAAGGCTGAATTAGACAGTTCTATGCCTGTTGATTATGTTTTTATCTCTTCAGTTGCTCAACAGGGATTGATGGAGCTGAAAGACCGGCTCTGGAAGATGTTAAATTCTTGATGCCACGGAGATTTTCTCTTAACTTTATAAAAAACATGCTATGCGATTAATCTTTCCAGTCCTGGGATTTTTTTTGATTGTCTCATGCAGCACCGTTCGAGTCAGTTATGACTACGATAAGCAGGTTGACTTCTCCCGGTATAAAACCTATAATTACTATTCTGATATGGTTACAGGTTTGAGTGAACTGGATAACAACAGGCTGATGAACAGTTTTGATGACCTTATGAGCGCCAAGGGAATGAGTATTTCGGCAGATCCTGACTTCTATGTTAACGTCAGAAGTGAAGAATACGATAACCCCAATGCCGGGGGAGTTGGTGTTTCCATGGGAGGAACCGGGCGTAATGTTGGCGGCGGGATGACTATCGGTATGCCTCTGGGTCGCTCGGCTATGACGCGCTATATGA
Organism: Flavobacteriaceae bacterium; assembly: GCA_041618535.1. Lineage (GTDB taxonomy): Bacteria > Bacteroidota > Bacteroidia > Flavobacteriales > Flavobacteriaceae > SHLJ01. The sequence continues at coordinate 4,398 of JBFKFP010000033.1, read as the reverse complement.
CATTCGATTTTATAGATGAAGATGGTGTTGGCCTGTTCTGGCAGGCTCAGAGTGAAAGTGGGTTCAACCTAAATGCCAGTCCTGCGGTCCGCGATCAGCAGATACTCGAGCTGGTAAAAAAAGTACTCGACGGTTTTCCTCCGAAGGACCCGGAATAATTAATTTAATTTATCATTATACGCGTTCCCTCGCTATGGCTGCTGAACTCCGGGGCATACATGCTCTGGATTGATGTGATCCCATTTGAGAATGAACCGGCATTGTTAGCCCTTAAATCATATTCAAAAATATAAACCCCTTTGGGCAAGCGGTCGAAGAAAAAATGGGTGGCCGCATCCTTTGTACTCTCATAATATCCCAGACCGTCCTGCCATTTATGGCGTGACAGAACATTTACAGGCTCAAGTCCTGAAGCGCGCATATCCTTCATATGAACGTATTCCATTGGGCGATCTACGCTTAATTCTATTCGTACTGTCAGGAGATCTCCAAGCCTGATGATGTTATTCTCGTCTATTTCTGTCAGTTCTTCGCCATAGTCGGTGTTGACTTTCTTAAAAATCCTCTTTTTTAATTTAAGTGGTGTCTCTGCTGTAGAGATCTTGTCGAGGTCTTCAAAGTACTGCCAGTAAAGTCCTGCCCATGCAATACCCTCACCCTTTTTTTTAAGGGTAACGCTGCTCATTTCCGGTTTGATTTCTGAGGGCCCCCAGGAGGTCTTGAAATAACCGGTTCCGGCTTCTGATCTATAATCGTCCATGGTTTTATCACCCAATTCCAGGCTGCCGATCTGGATTTCAAGGTCCTCGGTCACCGAAAGCCAGTCCGATCCCTGAAGCATAAGTGCATAAATGGCCTCCGTAGTCGATTTGGTAGATGACCATCGATTGGTTTGCTTGTTTTTAAGAAGCCATACCTTCATTTTATCAATAAGCTCCTGTTCCTCATTTATCTCAGTGAACAACTCAATGATCAGGGCCTGGGTCTCGATAGGTGCGCTGTACCAAAACCACGACGCTGTATTTGATTTCCAGTACATTCCCATTTCATCCGAATCCAAACTTGTTTCCTTCAGGGAGTTGACTATTTGTTTGGCCACGGGGTTTCTATTGTTCCTGTGACAGACCAATGCCATCAGGGCTTTGGAATATAAATTCCTCTTTAACCAATACTGCTTGATCTGATTTAAATAATAATCGATGATCTCCTGGTTTCTTTTCGGAATTTCATATTCAGGGAAAAAGCTCCTTGTGTACAAATAATGAAGTTGAACATAACTGAGATGATCCGCCTCCAGGTCAACATCCTTATCATATTTTCTTATGTCCTCGTAAGTTGTCACAAATTCCCTGTCGAGATATTGAATGGCATTTTCTATCATGCTTTCAACATTATCAATCTCAACCTCCAGTTGATTCAGGTGCCCGAGTCCCGAGATGATATGCTGGGTTATATAGCGGTTTTCGGGGCCACCCTCGAACCAGGGCCATGATCCGTTCGGATATTGGTTGCGTCGCAGTTTCCTGACAGCACCCTTCACCTCCCAGCTCATTCTGTTCAGGTCAAAAAGCAATGCTATTCTTTTTTTCTGTTCGGTTTCATTCTGGGCATCGCGCAACCATGGTGTTTCCTCGATTAAAATCGACTTCAACTCCTCGTTCTTTTCAAGATTGCTCTTCAAAACTCCGGAACTCCTCCACTGCTCGAATACGGTCCTGATCTTCGGATGCTTGTTCACCAAACTGCTGGCCAGTGAATTGGAATAAAGCCTGGAGAAGATCTGCTCATTGCAGTCATGTGGAAATTCCATCAGGTAGGGCATTGCCTGGACAGCATACCATACAGGGTTGGATGTGACCTCAAGTGTTAGCCTGTGATGCGTTATACTTTCAGAATTAAGGTTCTTAAGCTTATTGAGGGTGAATGTGCGAGATTGTCCTGAACCGACCCACAAAGGTAAGGTCTCGGTCACCATCATTCTATTGCTTAAAACAGGCAGAACATTTTGCTCACCATCTGAGAAACGACCCGATTTTGCCATTATCTTATACTGAAGCGCCCGTCCGGTAAAAGGTACTTTTAATGACCAGGACACTTCGGTGTTTCCTTCAGGTCCCACTGAAAACACCTTATTGGATTCAAGATTCGAGAATTCGGTATCAACGGCTTTACCACTCACTGCATCAAACAGTTGCAGGACAGCCCGGCCTGCCAGTTCAGAATCGGTAAGATTAGCTATTTTACTGCTAAGCACTATACTATCCCCCTCTCTTATAAAACGTGGCGGATTTGGCAAGACCATCAGGTCTTTTTGAGTAACTGCCTTTAAGGTCTCTGTAGCATGCTTTCCATCGGCAGAATGGGCGAGAAGCTGAAGCTTCCATTGTGTTAAAGATTCAGGAGCTGTGAATTCAAAACTGATTTCCCCTTTCTCATCTGTTCTTAATTCGGGATAGAAGAAGGCGGTTTCCTGAAAATTGGTTCTGAGATTAACAGCTTCAATCCCACCGTCGGCAGATAAGATATTACCTGCTTCTTGATTGCCCGATGTTTTATGCAGAAATATGCCATCTGCAACTTCTTCCTCAACAGCCATTTCTATCACTGATGGAGCGTTCGCATCCCCTGTTGCTTTTCTGCCCATGGAGATCCCCCGGGATGTTGCCATAACATCCCATGTTAAAGCAGGATCCGCTTCAAGAGTGATATCGATGGTGGATGAGTCGGCCACTGCCACTTCCTTGGTGATATACCCGGCATAACTGAATTCAAGGGTTTCTCCTTTTTGAGCCTCGATATAATAAATACCGTCAAAATCGGTTTGAGTGCCGGATGTTGATCCTTTTATAATCACATTAACACCGGGTAGCGGACCACCTTCATCCATGACCATACCGCTTATATTTCCGGTATTCTGAATATTCCTGGTCCGCCTCAGGCGATAAAGGTATTGTTCATTTCTCCAAGGATTAAACATGTCGAATCCGAACCAGTCTAACCGGTCATAAACCGGGTTTAAAAACCTGCGCCCGCCCCTGAAGCCTTGTTTTATGACAAAATTCTTTATCCCGAAGGAGAAAGTTGCCTGACGTTTGCTGAATGCATAATATCCTGTTCCCGGGTAGGGATTGAAATACCAATCATGCCTCTTAAAATGATCGAGTGATGCATCATACATGCCAGCCAACATCTCGGCGGCAATTTTATCCTTTTTTGGCCCATTGATCTTGAACGACCAGGTTTCCTGCTGTCCGGGAAGAAGTTTATCCCTGAATGTCAGGGTTTCGATGTTCAATTCTCTCGACGGATAGGGTACATCTATTACAAGGCTCTCTGATTGGTAGCTGTTGAAGGAAGCTGAACTTAACAATACAGCGAACCCCCCAAGATCCTCTGAATCGACCGGAATACTTATCGTTTTAATATTATTATTCAGTTCGATGATCTCCTGCCTGACAACCTTATGGTCTTTTTCGATATCGACAGTTACCCATTTATGAGCCGCCGAAGAGATTTTGATCCTCACCTCATCACCGGGCTGGTAACTCGTTTTATCAGTGCTCACATTTAGCAGCTGTCTGTCAGCAACCACATTATCTTTTAATCCAAAAATAGTTGTCCTGACCCTGTCGGTTACCGTTTTGCCAAAACTGTCTTTCGAAATTAGTTCAGCAACATAAAGGCCGGATTCCCAGCGCCTGATGTTTCCGAGCTTTATTTCCGTGGATTGTTCACTGTTGAATTCCGACTCAAAGACAAGCTCTCCTCTCATCCAGTTTTTGCTGTCATGTTCATTTTTGTAAGCGTCATGCGGAAAGGCAGCTTTAAAGGTGGCCTCCGGAATAACCTGGTAATCAGGAGCTGGCCATGGCCGCTGCCTGAGCACACGGTCTGGTGCCAGGAGTTTGTATATTTTTATTTGACCTGAAGCATTTATGATTTCGTCGTTCAGGTTGACTGTCTGAAGTTTTATCTTGTGATCTTTTAGGTCTTTATCCATTTTTTCAGCTAACTCGAGGGTGGCTATCATACTATGATACCCGACTTTCACAATGGTCGACCGGCTTCGGGTTTCACCGTTTAAATCGGTTACATCCACCTTGATTTCATAACTGAATATCGGTTGGTTCTTTTCTGAAACGCTCCTGTCGGGCAGAGCAATGAAGTTGATCTCAAATTCACCTGATTTATCGGTTGTGGTCTCTCCCTGAACGATTTCCTGTGATTCACTGTTAAACCATGGCCTGTACCAATAGAACCAATCGGGGAAATCAACCTGACGTGAAACGCGGTAATTAACTTTAGCGGCTGTAACCGCAGGTCCGGAATAAGCGATGGCCTTACCTGAGATCCTTACTGAATCATTCAGGCGGAGAGATTCATTAACAGCATCAAATT
>JBFKFP010000032.1:0-21554 GCA_041618535.1 Flavobacteriaceae bacterium | reverse complement strand
GAAGAATACAACACCATCTATACTGCTCGGGACATTGTCCTCGGTCATCACCTCCTGAGATTCAATGTTTATCGTGATAACTCGAATATCCACTATCTGTATAGTCTCCACTATAGGGATGATCCACCGGAAACCGGGATTAAGGGTCTTGACATACTTCCCGAATCGGAATTTTAAAGCGCGTTTGTATTCAAAAATAATCCGGATTCCTAAAAAAAGGAATATCAGGATCAATGCTGTAAATATCATTGTTGGATTCATAATGTTCGTTTTAAATTAAACTTCAACCTCCATTCTATTAAGATCGCATTCTTAAGGCAGTAAAAACATGATTTAAATCATGACCCCGGACTTATTTCAGCATAACTCCTTAATTTTGATGCACTATGCTATTTAAACCGGGCTATTTCAAAGCATTCCTTATCTTACTGATAATCGAGATTTGTATCGCAACTTTTATCACGACTGGCTTTATCAGGCATACGGCAGGTGATTTTCTCGTTGTTATCATGCTTTATTGTCTCCTGAAGAGTTTTATCAATATCAAACCTTTATTTGCGGCATGGATAACACTGCTGATTGCCACGGGAATTGAGGTTGGACAATTTTTTGATCTGCTTGACGAATTGGGGTTAAGAGAGAACCGATTGGCCAACATTATCCTGGGCAATGCTTTCAGCTATGGTGATCTCCTTGCGTACCTTATGGGAATTATTGCTGTGATGATCGTGGAGCACAGGCGTGAAAATCGTTTGGCATAATTTATTACCTTAGGGCTTCAACAATTCAACTCCTCATGCAACAATTCAGATTCGCCGCCCTTATTTTGATCCTGTTTATTTCCTATTCCTGTGTTAACAGTGAAGACAAAACCTCAGAAATTAGCTGGGACACTTATGGCGTCCCTCATATTAAAGCCTCTAATCTGGAGGATTTGTTCTTTGCCCAGGGCTGGGCATTAATGAACAATCATGCCAACAAGGTACTTGAGCTTTATGGGGCATCCAGGGGAAGAGCATCGGAATACTGGGGAGAGCAATTCCTTGATAACGATCTCCTGGTGCACACCCTGGAATTTGATGAGCTGGCCGATGTATGGGAGCAACAACAAGAGGACGAATTAAAAACTATTTACAAGTCTTTTGTTGCAGGCATCAACGCCTATACCCGGGCTCATCAGGATAAGATCGAAGATAAGAATAAGGTCGTGCTTCCTGTAACTACCAAAGATGTCAATATGCACGGGATGTATGTTGTTTTTACACGCTTTATTGGCGGTGAAGATCTGGGGCGTATTCAGCGATGGCCAGATATGGGTTCGAACACCTATGCCATCGGGCCAGCCCGTTCGGCTTCGGGCAATGCCATGTTGGTTCAGAATCCCCATCTTCCATGGTGGAATGAGTTCCTATTCACTGAATATCATCTTAACCTTAACGGGAAAAATTTGTACGGCGCAAATCTGGTCGGCATGCCGGGAATCGCTATTGGATTTAATGAGAACCTCGGCTGGAGCCATACCGATAACACTATCGATAATTCAGACCTATACGAGCTGGAGGTTAAAGATGGAGGCTATATCCTTGACGGTGAAGTGCAGGCCTTTGAAAGCAGGTCGAAAATGATATTAGTAAAACAGGCTGACGGCACTCTTACCGAGCAGGAAATTCCCATAATGAAAACCGTACACGGTCCTGTTGTAAGTAAAAGCGCAGACAAAGTTCTGGCTATCAGAATGGTTGGACGTGACCGTCCAAATATGTTCCTTCAATGGTGGCGCATGCTTAACAGCACTAATTTTGAGGAGTTTGAAAACGCCCTGAAAATGGCACAGATCCCATTCTGGAATGTGATGTATGCCGACAAGGAAGGCCAGATCTTCTACCTCTTCAACGGCCTGGTTCCGAAACGATCTGAAAATTCCTGGAATTACTGGAACGGGATCATCCCTGGTGGAAAATCTGCCGATGTCTGGACCGAGGTTCATGATTACTCCGATCTACCCAAGGTAAAGAATCCTGAAGGAGGCTGGCTTCAGAATGCCAATGACCCACCCTGGACAAGCACCATCCCCATGACCTTGAACGCAGATGAATTTCCCGGATATATGGCGCCTCGTTATATGGGTTTCAGGCCACAGCGCTCAGCACGGATGTTGATTGAAGATGAATCTATCTCCTTTGAAGAATTGGTCGACTATAAACTCTCTACTCGCCTTGAATTCGCAGATCGCATCCTTGATGACCTGTTCAAGGCTGTAGATGCCTCAGGTTCTGACAAGGCCAAACAAGCTATGGCCGTATTGGAAGCCTGGGACCGTGAATCGGATGCTGACAGTAAGGGAACTTTGCTGTTCTTCAATTGGGCACGTAAATTCGGCGTCTTTAATAATTCTAATTATTCCAGGATATGGGACTTCAACAACCCGAATACCACACCCGACGGACTGGCAGATCCAAAGCGAGCAGTTGATCTTCTTGAGCAGGCGGCAAACGAGATGGAATCGAAATTCGGGAGGCTTGATATCCCCTGGGGTGATTATTACAGGATCAATTACAATGGAAAAAATCTTCCCGCTAACGGAATGGATGGAAGATTAGGGGTATTCCGTGTTGCATGGCCCGGAGGATCAGACGAGAATAACATGTATGTAGGCGGTGGGGATTCCTGGGTAGGTGTTATTGAATTCGGGAAAAAGGTGAATGCAAAAGTCCTGCTTAGCTATGGCAATTCAACTGAAAAGGATTCACCTCATAATGGAGATCAACTCGAGTTATTCTCTAGGAAAGAGCTGAGAAATGCCTGGTTTTACGGGGAGGATGTAGAAGCCAATACAAAGGAGGTTCAATTACGGGATGGCGACAGATTTGTGCAAAGGCAATAACTCATTGTTTTATGGCGACAATTTTAATCTGGATATCAACCTTGTCACCTATTAAACCGTTCATTGATCCGAAAACCAATTGATAGTTTTTGCGGCTGATCTCGGTCTCACCTGAAATTATAATCATGTCATTCCCTGTATTGTAGTCAATATCGATATCGATGGGTAAATAGTTTTCAACCTCTTTTATCTTGAGCCTCCCATGGAGTATCAGTCCGTTATCGGTATTCGCCAGCCGGTCGGCCCAATATGTGATATATGGAAATTTCACTATATCAAAATAGGGCTCAGTCCGAAGAATTTCATCCCGTTCGTCATTCCTGGTATCGATGGTAGTCACCATAACTTCAGCATCCAGTTTGATCAATTCTCCCTGTTCATAAATTATAGCTCCGGAATATTCAAGGAACTTTCCTTTCACTTTGAATGGACCTAAATGGGACACTTTGAAATTTAATTCAGATTGCAAGGGGTCAACAGAATAGGTTCCATTTTGCGAATAGACCGTGAGGGAACTGCCCAACAGGCAACCCACCGCCGTAATGACTAATATTTTTGTTCTAATCCTCAATGGCTAATACAATTAATGTTATGTCAACCTCATCTCCGACAATCTTGATACCATTAGGAAGTTGCCTGTTAAAGCTCACGCCAAAATCCTGCCGGTTAACAGTTGTTTCCGCAAGGAAGGCGATAGACATCTTTTGTGTAGGCAAATCCAACAGAGGTCCTTTTATGCTGAAGGGCAAGCTAATCTCTTTGGTAACCCCATGAATGGTGAGATCACCGATCATATACATCTGCCCTTCTTCTTCTTTAACACCTTTGGATTGAAAAGTTATCTCAGGGTAATTTGCCGCATCCAGGAAGGCGACGCTTTTGACTGCCTCTTCCCCACCAACATTGTTAGCATCATAACTATCTACTTTAATAATGGAGTTCGCAGAAGTTTCAGAGGGATTTTCAGCCTTATAAATAATGGTTCCCTGAACGTCCTTGAATCGGCCCACAACATCTATAACGCCAAACCGCTCCACCTTGATCTGCACGCTGCTGTGACCCGGATCTATTTTGTAGGTCTGTGCATGAAGAGCACTTGAAATAAAGATCAGGGCGATCAAACTAAAGACGATCTTTCTCATAACTATTTTGAATTAACTCGTTTTTTTTGCGCTATTCCCGGACTTTGCCCATAAATACGCTGGCCTTTGAATTGAACGGGTTCCCCGAGGCCCGTCTCAAAACCACCATCTGGCCACAATGCCATATGGCATCAGCAATAGGCCCATTAATATTATGCCAAAATGGAAATTCACTGCTGTTCTCTCCCCGGCTTATCTTAATATTAAATTGGGAAAGATCGGAGCTATTCCGCATAATATCAGCCGCCAATTTAAGGTTGTAAAGGGTCATGGCTCGCTTCCTTTCATAACTCAATTCCATTTCCTCCCTCGCCGAAATAGTTTCCTTCTTCGCGGTTTTTAAAATAAAATCGGACAAGCCTAAAAGGTGATCCAGGGTTTCGTCTGCAGAACGGCCACTCTCACTTGGTTTATAAGCAAGATCTTCAGGACGAAGGCCCTCGGTAGCCCAGTAATAACGGAATCCCAGGCCATCGATCATTCGGGCAACCACTGTGCAGTCACTGTAATTTTCAGGATAATCCGGAATCTCGTAATAGGGTAATTTCTCTTCCTGGGCGTTTACTGACATGATGAAACAGCTTATTAAAATGAATAATTGTTTTGCCTTCATAAAAATTAGTCTTTGAGTTGTTGATTGGTATTAATTGGATTGATGCCATATTTATCAACGAGGTAAACCAGTGCCGTCATAGTTGCTGCACCTAGTTCCAGTTCCCTTTTATTCACGGCATCAAAAGTGTCGCTTGCGGCGTGATGATGATCAAAATATCGCTGCGTATCTGGCCGAAGGCCCGCAAGAACATTATTTTTTCCCTTTAACGGACCAACATCAGCACCGCTGCCTCCTCTTTCGAAATAATGAATCAGATAGGGCTTGAATAATGGCTTCCAGCTCAGGATCTGGTCAAAATTGGTCTCACTGCAATCAAAAGAGAATCCCCGGGGGGTAAATCCTCCGGCGTCACTCTCAAGGGCAAAGATGTGATTCTCTCCCTTTTGCCTTGCAACTTCCGCATATTTTCTTGCACCTCTTAAACCATTTTCCTCGTTCATAAACAGTACAACCCTCAGAGTCCGTTTTGGCCTTATCCCTGTTTCCCTGAACAATCTCAAAACATCCATAGATTGAACACATCCGGCGCCATCATCATGTGCACCGTCACCGAGATCCCACGAGTCCAGGTGGCCACCCACCGTTATGATCTCATTGGGAAATTCGCTTCCCCTGATCTCTCCAATGACATTGTGCGACTGCACATCAGCCAATTGCCTGCAACTTTGCTTGAAATAAAATTTGATTTCCGGATTGAGTTTCAGCATGCTGCTGAGAAGGTCGGCATGCTTTGTACTGATAGCTGCAGACGGAATGCGTTTGCTATTGGGTAAATCGTCATAGCTCATACTCCCGGTATGGGGCAGATCATCGAGTTTATGCGACATCGATCTTACGATTACACCTGCCGCGCCAAGCTTACCGGCCTCTAATGCTCCCGAATATCGCTGGTCAACACAGCCCCCATAGGCGCTGAATGTATTTATCAGGGTGGGATCCATTGGCCGGTTGTAAAAAACGATCTTGCCTTCAACATCCGCTTGATCCCTGCTTTTCAGATCTTCAATCCCCTGTACTTCTATCACCGGAGCTTTAAGTCCTTCAAGGGGTGTGGCAATTGAACCTCCAAGGGCACAAATATTTACCCCGATGGTTTCACCCGGCTCGAGTTCGATATAGGCGAACTCAGGATTTCCACGAACCCATTTAGGTACCATTACAGGTTGAAGCCAAACCCTGTCAAGGCCCAGTGAATCCAATTCTCTCCTTGTATACTCCACCGCCCTTTCCGCGTTCAGGGAACCCGAAAGTCGTCCGCCAATTTTGTTAGACAGATGATCCAGCCATTGGTAACTCATGCCATTTGTAAGGGAGGTGTCAAAGATTTTTTTTATCACTTCGGCATCTGTTTGTGCCTGTAAACTCAAGCCCGTGAAAAGAGCTATGACGGTAAATAACGTCTTCATCCTGAAATATTAAAGTTTAAATATAAGCCATATGAATTATGGCGCTTACAAAAGAAATCATAAAAAAACCGGTTTACGAAAATAAACCGGTTCTTCATCATTGCATAAAATTCGTTCGGAAGTCCCAAACGTCAATCATAGGACAATAATTTTCACCTAAGGTTTAATCTATTCGTTTTCCAGTTCCTTCATATAACTCTCAATATTGGCCTTAACCTCAGCATCCAACTCAGGTACAGCGATGTTGGTGTAAGTGATAAGCGTATCATAAAGTATTCTGGCCACGATGTAGCGCGCAGTCGGCTTATCGTCAGCAGGTATTGTATACCAGGGGGCATATGTTTTCGAAGTTCTGTTTATGGCGTCCTGGTAGCAAGCCTGGTAATCATCCCAAAGTTTCCGCTCTTTGAGGTCTCCCGGGGAAAACTTCCAGTTTTTTCTTCCCAGTCGAAGACGCCTCAACAATCTGAATTTCTGCTCCTCTTTTGACAAATGAAGAAAAAACTTAAAAATTATTGTCCCGTTATCAGCGATATGTTTTTCAAAATTATTGATCTGTTCAAACCGCTTGGTCCAGAATTCGTCATTTACATCTTCAACTGAATTCACTCCGGGGATATTTTCATTCATGATATACTCAGGATGAACCCGGGTAACCAGTACATTCTCATAATGAGTCCGATTGAAAATGCCGAATTTTCCCCTGGCGGGAAGAGCAATATAATGCCTCCAGATATAGTCATGTTTAAGTTCAAGAGGAGTTGGTACTTTAAAGCTGTGTACGATGACACCCCTGGAGTTAAAATCCTTGAAAACTTCCCTTATCAGGCTGTCCTTTCCGGCTGTGTCCATTCCCTGTATGCAGATCAATACGGCGTACTTCCCATGAGCATAAATGGTATCCTGGAATTTTCCCAATTTTTTTCGAACATCCCTAAGGTTTTTTTGGATCTCCTTTTTTCCAGCCCCCAGATCATATTTGGTTGGTCTTTGGTTCAGGTCGACTGCCGATGAAACCTTAAAAGCTTTGATATCAATATCTTTCATATAGATTATTTAAATTTATTGAAGTCTTTTTCTTACATAAAAATCGATAAACGGTTATATTTATACGATAATTGTATTATATTTGGAACTTAAAATTGATTGAAACCCCAATTACTATGAAAAAATACTACATTTTTCTCGTATCCTGGAGTCTTTTGAGCACAGCCTTTGCTCAAAGCAAGTGCTCAGATGCGGACTCAGACATGAACTACGCCTACTCACATGTGAAATCGGCTTATGATTCCAATAATATTTCTGATCTAAAATATTTCGCTTACCGTTCGCTGGATGCAATGAATCGTGCAGTGCCCATTCTCAGGAATTGTGGCTGCGAGCCAACCTTGTCTCTTATCGACCGCGGGATAGACCTTTTGAAGGAAGTTGATCCGGCTGAAACCTGGGAAGATGGACGTTTTTACGTAAAACGGGCCAGGGATATTGCCCGGGAAGCTATTGCCACCCTCGACCAATGCACGCAGATCACTGTCGAGGAAGAGGAGCTCCTTAGCCTCGAAATGGAGCAGAACAACCTTAAGCAGAAGCAACTTGAACTCGAGCGGCAGCAAAAGGCCCTGCAGGATAAATTGATAGCTCAACAAAAACAGGAAATGAGAATTCAGAAAGAGATACTAGTGACAAGCTATGATTCGGCCCTGACCTCAAACCTCAAATCGTATAATGAAGCCTTTGTTAATTGCAACTGTGGTTCAAGCCTGGAAAAGCCGGCTATCATCATTGAACAATTGATGGAAATGGAAAATAAGGAGATTAAGGAATTTTATGTGGACGCCATAAGATCACTCTCGAATTCTTATATTCTGAAATTGGAAAGCTGCCTTACAAGAGAGGCATATAGTACGGTCGATGATTAAAGGCACATTTAAAAATTCAACCCGGCTTGATGGCCGGGTTTTTTTTATGATTTTGAAGCGAATTGCCTGACGTCTTCTTCATTTACTTCTTCATTCCCGAGAATAATAAGTCGCTCAATGACATTTCTCAATTCCCGAATATTTCCTGTCCAGTCATATTCCTGTAACATTTTGATCGCCTTCTTTGAAAAACTCTTTCTTGAGCTGCCCTGCTCATCTGCTATCTTTTGTGCGAAATACTCGATGAGAATAGGAATGTCATCCCTCCTGTCATTCAATGCCGGGACTTCAATCAGGATAACAGCCAATCGGTGATACAAGTCCTCCCTGAATTTTCCCTGGCTTATCTCCTTTTGCAGATCCTTATTCGTAGCTGCTATAACCCTCACATCCACCTTGATGTCCTTGTCGCTTCCAACCCTCTGTATTCTACTCTCCTGTAGTGCCCTGAGAACCTTGGCCTGGGCCGATAAACTCATATCACCAACTTCATCCAGGAAAATGGTTCCGCCGTTAGCAGCTTCAAATTTTCCCGCACGGTCTTTATTTGCACTGGTGAAGGCACCTTTAACATGACCAAATAATTCACTTTCAATCAATTCACTGGGAATTGCAGCACAGTTCACTTCTATCATGGGGCCATCAGAGCGGTCGCTTTTTTGATGTAACCAGTGAGCAACGATCTCCTTGCCTGTTCCGTTTGGCCCGGTGATAAGAACCCTAGCATCGGTTGGAGCCACTTTATCGATCATTTCCTTGATCTTGATAATGCCATTGCTCTCACCAATCATCTCGTAATTCTTGCTGACCTTCTTTTTCAGTCTTTTATTTTCCAGGACCAGTTCCTTCCTGTCCAGGGCGTTCCGGACCGTATTCAGCAAACGGTTAAGGTCTGGCGGCTTCGATATATAATCAAATGCGCCCAGTCTCATGGTGTTAACAGCCGTATCGAGATCGCCATGGCCAGATATCATCACAACGGGAATCTCAGGCTTTATGATTTTTACAGCTTCCAGCACTTCCACGCCGTCCATTTTAGGCATTTTTATATCACAAAGGATCAAACCATAATCCTCCTTCTTGATCTTTTCGAGGCCTTCCAGGCCATCTTCGGCTTCATCTACTTCATAAGTATTGTTTTCCTCCGATAGGATCTTCGTCAATACGCGCCTTATTGCTGCTTCATCCTCTATTATTAATATTTTAGGCATTCTTTTCTACTGTTTTGTGAATAAATGAACATCCCGCTGCGGGAATGGGATTGTAATATTGTTCTCCCTGAACAGCCGGTCGATCTCAAATCTCATTTCGCTCTGCGGAATGGCCGCCTGGAAGCTGTCTGACATGGTGAAGACGAGCTTGAATAGAAGTGCACTGTCCCCGAAGTCAGTAAACAGAACCAAGGGAGGAGGGTCATCTAAAACTTTGGGGTGATCTTTGGCAACCTGGAGCAATAATTTCTTTACCAGTTCAACGTCAGATCCGTAGGCAACACCAACAGTCATATTCTCACGGGTAATCGCGCCGTTCTGCGTCCAGTTGTACAGACTATTCGTCAGATAAAGGTGATTAGGGATAACCAACACCTTATTATCGATGGTAACGGCCCGGGTTGTCCTGAGTTTTATCTCTTCCACCCGCCCGACTTTACCTTCAATTTGAATGATATCCCCCACATGAACAGTCTGGTCTACCAGGATGAATATTCCCGAAATTATATCCTGAAACAGTGTTTGCAGCGCCAGCCCGATACCGATCAAAAGGGCCGCCGAGGCAGCAAATACCCCAGTTACATTTACACCTACGGAATGCAAGGTGAGCAGGAAGATGATCACATAGATGAACCATTTTCCATATGCAAAAACCACTTTGAATTTTTTCCGGTCTTCTGCAGGCATTCGCCTTGTCATAAGCCGGCGAATAATCCTTAAAAGAAAACTCGCGATAGAAAGGACGACTATAAGGATCAAAAGGTCGAGGAAACTCACCTCTATACCCTTACCGATATGCATGGACTGATCAAGGAAATCTCCCATATCGCCAAAAAAGGATTTAATCTTTTCCATCCTTTAATATTTTAACCATTTGATAAGCTCTTTGTAACTGGCTTTCTTCCCGTACATCAGAATGCCGACCCGGTAAATCTTAGCAGCGAACCAGACTGTGAACAGGAAGGTAGCGATCAATAATAATAAAGATATCAATTGTTGCCAAATCGGAACTCCGAAGGGAATCCTCATAAGCATAACAACCGGGGATGTAAAAGGAATAAAGGAGAAAACCGTTGACACGGTGCCATGGGGATCTTCAATCACGGTAAAAGCACCAACATAAACCGCCAGAATAAGAGGAATCAAAATTGGCATTAAGAATTGCTGTGTGTCGGTTTCATTATCAACCGCAGCACCGATGGCTGCATACAACGAACTGTAAAGAAGATATCCGCCGATAAAGAATAGAACGAATGCGACCACCAGGTTGGTGAGCGGAAGACGATAAACGCTGTTGATGAGTGATTGGGCATTAAATCCACTCTCAGGGGCCGCCATAGCCTGCTGCATAAGTTCTTCTTGTCCCTGTTGCATGCCGATCACATCAACATTGAAAATGGCCGCCATAATCGTCATAAAAACCCCGCCAAGAATGACCCAGATAACAAACTGGGTTATTCCCGCCAAGGAGGTTCCGATTATTTTTCCCATCAGCAGCTGTATGGGTTTCACAGATGAGATTATTACCTCTATAATTCTGCTGGTTTTCTCCTCAATCACGCTTCTCATTATCATATTGCCGTAAATAATTATAAACATAAAAAGGAGGTATCCGGCAAATCCTCCGAATGCCAGTCTTAAAACGTTATCGATCTTTGAGGTTTTTTCTCCAAGAAAACTCTCCTGTCCGATATCTATCTTTGTCTGTGATGATCGAAGTTTTTCAATATCGACCCCCTGTTGCTGAAGCCTCAGATCGGTCAGTTTTCTTTCCAGCTTGTTCTCGATGCCAGAGATCAAAGTTAGCGAAGGGGTATCTTCAGAGTAAAACCGGATGTGCTTGGCTATCTCTGAAATAGAATCATGATCAGAGATGTACAACAAACCGTAGTTTTCGTTCTCTTTAACCTTTTCCTTGGCCTCCTCTAACGACATGTCATCGAGGAAGGTATATTTTAGTGTTTTGTTGTCTTCCAAAACCTCTTTAACAAGGCCCGTTTCGTCCAATACCGCAATTGTCCTTTCCTTACTGCTATTCAGCTGTGACAGATAGGCCACCACTGCGAACAGGGCGATGATGATGAGCGGACTAAGAATGGTCATGACTATAAAGGCCCGGTTTCGAACCTTTGTAAGGTACTCACGCTTAATTACCAGACCTAAATGATTCATACTACGTTATTTTTTACGGTTCTAATAAATATTTCATTAGCGGTAGGCACCAACTCGTTGAAATGATTGACCTCCGCATGGGTGGTAAGAAAACTTAAAAGGTCATTTGGCGATTCGCCATCCGACAGCTTTATTTTCAGTTTGAGGTCATCGTTCAGGGACTTAAAATTGGCCCGCTCAAATACAAAACGTTCTTTTATAAGGCTGGTAAGTTCATTTTCATCTTTCGTGACCAACCCCACCTCGAAGGTATTCGTTTTGAACTGTCTTTTTATGTCCAGCAGGCTGCCTTCAAGGATCTTTTTCGACCGGTCGATAAGCGCTATTTTATCGCACAACTCCTCTACAGACTCCATCCTGTGGGTAGAAAAAATAACGGTCGCACCCTCATCCCTCAATTTAAGGATTTCATCTTTGATCAAATTGGCGTTAATAGGGTCGAAACCAGAGAACGGCTCATCGAAGATGAGCAATTTAGGTTGATGCAGCACTGTAACCACAAACTGTATCTTCTGGGCCATCCCCTTGGACAGTTCCTGGATTTTTTTGTTCCACCAATCACCTATCTCCAGTTTTTCGAACCAGTATTTCAATCGTTTCCTCGCTTCAGCCTTTGAAAGTCCTTTTAACTGGGCAAGGTAAATAGCCTGTTCCCCTACTTTCATCGACTTATACAAGCCGCGTTCCTCGGGGAGATAACCGATTTGTTGTATATGATGAGGGGCCAGGGGTTCACCATCAAGGGTGACCCTGCCCTCGTCTGGCATGGAAATTTGATTAATAATCCTAATGAGAGTCGTTTTACCCGCACCATTAGGCCCGAGCAATCCAAAAATGCTTCCCTTGGGAACGCTGATGGAAACCTTATTTAAAGCAGTAAAATCACCAAAATTTTTAGAAACCGATTCGGTTGCTAAGAGGTCGTGCATGGTTTCGAGATTTATTCAGAAATACAGTCGGGTAAAGATATTAAATGTTACATCAATTCAACGTCTTTTTAACTGAATTGCATAAAAAACAAAACCCACCCTTAAAAAGGTTTAAGGATGGGAAAAATTGCTATGAAAAAGAAAAATTACCACTAACACACATTAGTGATAAGCAAATATACCTTTTTTTCATTAAACGATATTAAATTCTGAAATTTCTTTTGAATGAAACGCAGGCTATAACTGTAATGTAAAGACATTCAATCCCTTGACAGATCAGGAAAACATGTCTTTTACCTTTTCAAAAAAGGACTTCTCTCCCACTGCTGGTTTGGGTTCAAAATGTTCGTCTTCACGCATAGATTCAAAAAAGGCACGCTGGTCCTTATTCAGGGTTTTTGGTGTCCATACATTGACATGCACAAGAAGGTCTCCACGGCCATATCCATTCAGGCTGGGAATCCCTTTTCCCCTCAATCGCAGGATCTTTCCCGATTGAACCCCCGGTTCAACTTTGATCCTGACTTTTCCGGTCACCGTATCGATTTCCTTGGACGCACCCAAAATGGCATCAGGCATGCTGACATAAAGGTCGTAGTGAAGATTGTCACCCTCCCGCTGCAAGGTTTTATGAGGAATTTCTGTGATCACGACAAGCAGGTCACCGCTAATTCCGTGGCCTGGAGCCTCGTTGCCCTTCCCGGTCACCTTTAACTGCATTCCATCTACCACGCCGGCAGGAATTTTTATAGATACAGTTTCTTCCTTGGTGATCATACCCTGAGAATCGGCCTCAGATGGTTTTTTATCAATGGTCTGCCCTGCCCCGCCACAACTACTGCATGTAGTTGAGGTTTGCATCCGGCCCAAAATCGTATTGGTAACGCGTGTCATCTGACCCGTACCATGGCAGGTGTTGCAGGTCCTGTAGGTTGTTCCCGGTGCCTGGACCTTTCGCTTAACTTTTACACGTTTTTCAACTCCATCAGCAACCTCCTCTAGAGAGAGTTTTACTTTAATTCTCAGGTTACTGCCCTTGATCACGCGTTGCCTGCCACCACCAAAGCCTGAGAACCCACCACCAAATGCACTTCCGAAGATATCACCGAACTGGCTGAAAATATCATCCATGTTCATCCCACCACCTCCAAAACCACCGGCTCCTTCAAACGCGGAATGACCAAACTGGTCATAGCGAGCTCTTTTGTCGGGATCACTAAGTACTTCATAGGCCTCAGCAGCTTTCTTGAACATTTCTTCCGCATTCTTGTCATCCGGATTCTTATCGGGATGATATTTCAAAGCCATCTTTCGATATGCTTTTTTGATCTCTGCAGCCGAAGCACTCTTGTCAACGCCTAAAATTTCGTAGTAATCCTGTTGTGCCATATCCTAATTTTACTGTCCGATCACCACTTTCGGGTATCGAATTACCTTTTCTCCAAGACTATATCCTTTCTCAATCACATCAATGATCTTGCCTTTAAGATCGTCGGAAGGTGCTGGAATTTGCGTAACTGCCTCGTGATTATCAGGATTGAAAAGATCACCTACCTCCACCTCGATCAAATCCAAACCTTTTGACTTTAGGGTGTCCTTAAGCTTATTACGGATCAATTCCACGCCTTTAAGCAATTCCTTTTCACCGGATTTGGATATTTCAATGTAAGCACGGTCAAAATCGTCCAAAACGGGCAATAAGGCTGTCATTACATCCTGACTTGCTGTTTTGAACAATTCTATCCGCTCTTTGTTTGTTCGTTTTTTATAATTTTCAAACTCAGCAAAAAGCCTCAGGAATTTATCTCTTTCAGCTTCCAGATCTGTCTTGACCTTATCCAGTTCTGAAACCTCCTCTTTTAAAGGCTGCTCTTTTTCTTCGGAAACAGTCTCCTGGTCATTTATATCTTCCAAATCTTCAACGGTATGCTTTTCCTTGGTTTTCTTTGCCATTTCTATAGTCTCAAATTGATTTTGATTCGTTTTACACGGAAACGGCAAAAGTACTGCCATTCTGATCAAAATGTCAAAATGTCATCATTTTTTTTGGAGTTTTTTTAACATTAAATCAGCTACCATTGTTTAATTTTGGCGGCAAACATTAAAACACAAGAACTATGAAAGGAGACCTTTTGAAACTATTTATGGTATTCGCAATATCTGTGGCTGTTATTGGATGCAAGAATAAAGCTGAAGAAGCGGAAACCACAGAAGCCGTTGAAACTGCGGAAGCCAAGGCAACAGCGGAAAAATACACTGCCGATACCGAAGCATCTGTGATCAGCTGGAAAGGCTTCAAACCAACAGGAACGCACAACGGGACCATCGCCCTTGAAAGTGGAACTATGAGCGTCAACAACGGGAAGATTGAAAGCGGCACCTTCCTGATTGACATGAATTCCATAGTCAATCTTGACATGCCAGCAGACAGCAAAGGAAATGGAGACCTCGTTGGTCACCTGAAAAGTGCTGACTTCTTCGATGTCGAAAAATTCCCAAATGCGGTGTTTGAAGTAACTGGATTTGAAGAGAGTGAAGGACAAATGATGCTCTCAGGAAACCTTACAATGAAGGATAAGAAAAACAATATCACATTTCCTGTTAGCATGAGCAGCGAAGGAGATGAAGTTACACTTACAAGTGAGACATTTACTATAGATCGTTCAAAATGGGACGTTCAATATGGATCTAAGTCCTTCTTTGACAATCTGGGTGACAAGTTCATCAATGATGGAATTGAGATGCAGATCTCGATTAAGGCTAAAAAATCTTAAGGATATTCTGATTGACCTTGAAACCTCGCTTCGGCGGGGTTTTTTTATGAATACAATAGATCGTCGAGGGCTGGCTCCAGGTGGTTATACATAAATTGATAACCCAGGTTTTCGATCTTTTTTGAGCTAACGCGCTGGCCCCTCGTAATTATGACATGCATTTCTCCAAGCACCAGTTTTAAAAATCCTGCAGGTACATTAGGTAAGATGAGCGGCCTGCTCAAAGTCCTGGCAATGCCTTTAACAAGAGCATTATTGGTTACGGTGTTAGGCGCAACGGCATTAACAGGGCCGGTAATATTATGCTTAAGGCAGTACATGAATATCCCCACAAGGTCATCGATATGAATCCAGGATTGCCATTGATGTCCGGTTCCAAGGCCCGAGCCAACAAAATATTTTATCGGGGTGCTCAACTTCTCAAGAACACCGCCGTTCTTACTAAGGACCAATCCTATCCTGACATACGTTACCTGCGTACCCAGATCCTTGAACTTTGAGGCCGCCTTTTCCCATTTGCTTACAACCTCCGACATAAAATCAACAGGTTCAGGGGTTGGTTCTTCTTCATAAAAATTGGTGAGTGAAGGCGGGTAAATGCCAATGGCACTTGCAGAAACAATATGATCGATAGACAGATCGAGTTCCTTTACTTTATTATACAGCAATTCTGTCGATTCTATCCTGCTATCCATTATCTCCTGTTTATAGGATGATGTCCAGCGTTTGGCAACAGGTGCTCCCGCCATGTTGATGATCTTGGTCACCCCGTCAAAACATGCGGTGTCGATCTCGCCGCTGGCAGGATCCCAGTAGAAACCTTTATATGACTTTTCCTCTTTTAATTTTGATTTGCTGGTGCTTAAATAATGAACTGCATATCCAACCTCCTGACAGGCCCTTACCAATTCCCGGCCTATCATACCTGTTGCTCCTGTTATCAATATTTTTTTCATGTGGAAGCAAAAATACGGCTATTGTTCAGCAATTCATCTGTACGGCCTTAGGGTTTAACATGAATTTAAAGGGTTTAAGCCTATATTTTTGAAGCCCTTAACATATGCCGTTTCCCCGGAGGTCCTTTCAGCCTTTCTACCGAGTATCCGATTTCCTCCATCGCCCGCCTGACACTTCCCTTAGATGAATAGGTTACCAACGCCCCACCCGGAAGCAGTATTTCATAGATGGCCTGAAACCTGTCTTTAATCCAAAGTTCAGGTTGAACCCGGGCCCCAAAAGCATCATAATACACCAGATGAAAAAGATCTTCTGTATAAAAGTCCTCGAAGCGCGTATTCATCTTCTTGAAGGTGATCTCAGGAAGAGGTGTGGAAAAAGTCTCCCATGGCAAGGTGTGAAGATCGGATATTTTCAATTTCTCATAACCGATCTGATCATCATAATTCATAGCTGTCACCTCCTGATTGGTAACAGGATAGGCCTCAAGCGAAATATAGGAAAGGGCTAGCTTTGATTCCTCAGCCATTTTAAATGATAAAAGAGCGTTAAGACCGGTTCCGAAACCGAATTCCAGTATCTTAAGGGGACGCTCTTCAACCCGGCCTCTAATCCAATCTAAGCCCGAATTGATAAAGACATGTTCGGCCTCTCTTATGGCACCATGCGTGGAATGGTATTGCTCCTGCCATTCCTCTATCTGAATGGTGGTAGAACCGTCACCGGTAAGGATTATCCGCCGTTTCAAATCAATCTTTCAAAAGGACCCCGTCAGCCTCGAAAGAATAGGTCTTTTTAGGTCTTGTTATGGCCTCAACAGTCTCTTCAGGCTCACCGGCATCCTTGGCATAATGCTTTTGATCATCTACCGACATCTCCTCAACAAATGCGAATCCATTGATGATAACTTCTTTACCAGCTATATCCTTAGGCATAAAGAAGCCGTAGTCCTTGAACTTTACCATGACCTGTTCACCATTCCCGAGATTGAGTTTCATCCAACAGCCTTTGGCCTGGCAAACCTCGTCAACCTTGGCTCTCATCTTCGCCTGCATGGTATCTCCTACCATCATGCCTTTGAAATAAACCGCCATCTTTTCAGCCTCGAAAGCTTCCTCAGCCTCAATCATTTTACCTATGGAGGTGTAGGCCTGGGTCGTCTCCGCCGACGATTGTTCCTCGCCCTTCGCATTGTCGTTCTTGCACCCAATTACAAGGGCAAAAGCCACTATTAAAATCAAGATTTTCTTCATGATCGTACGTTAAATTTAAGGGACATAAAGGTAAGTCTTTTTTCAGAAATTTATCTCTTTTAATTCCTCCATAATTCCTTAAATTTGCAGCATAAATCTCAATCCATGATATACGAGCCTAAGTGCAAAATCGACATAGAAATAGCTGAAAAAAGCAAAATAGACCAGGTCGATTTTAACCAAATCGACTTCGGAAAAAAATTCACCGATCACCTGTTTGAATGCGATTATAAGAATGGCACTTGGCAAACCCCTAAAATCAGGCCATACGGACCCATCTCCCTGGATCCCGGAGCAAGGGTTTTCCACTACGGTCAGGCGGTTTTTGAGGGCATGAAAGCATATAAGGATCATGATGGTCAAATATGGCTATTCAGGCCGGAGGAGAATTTCCACAGGATAAATAAATCGGCGAAACGATTGGCGATGCCCGAATTCCCCGAGGATTATTTCTTTGAAGGGTTGAAGACCATGCTGCAGCTTGACAGCGATTGGATCAAACCCGGACTGGATAACTCCCTTTATATCAGGCCCTACATGATTGCTACTGAAGCTGCCATCGCGGCTCTTCCGGCAACCGAATATAAATTTGTGATTATGTGTTCTCCGGCCAAAGCCTACTATAAAGGAAAGGTCAGGGTGCTTTTCGCAGAACAATTTTCAAGAGCTGCTGATGGAGGTGTGGGATATGCAAAGGCGGCGGGTAATTACGCTGCTCAATTCTATCCTACCAACCTCGCCATAGAGAAGGGATTTCAACAGATCATCTGGACCGATGCTAATACTCATGAGTATCTGGAAGAGGCCGGCACGATGAACATTTTCTTCAGAGTGGGAGACAAGCTTTTAACATCGCCTACAAACGATCGTATTCTCGATGGGGTAACAAGGAAGAGCATCATCCAGTTGGCTCAGGATCAGGGCATAGACTGTGAAATCAGGGCAATAAAGGTCTCAGAGATCAAGGACGCTGCCCGGAACGGCACCCTGAAGGAGATTTTCGGAGCAGGAACAGCAGCCGTTGTAAGCCCTGTTTCCGCCTTTGAACATGCCGGTGAACTTTTTGAGCTGCAGGAGCCAGAAAAACCATATGCTCCGATGTTAAAGGACCTGCTGGTAAGGATTCAGCACAACGAGGCCGAAGACAGGCATAACTGGCGCTACCCTGTTCAATAAGATTATTTTTTCAATATAGATTCGATATCGGGTTTAAAATAGTTCGGGCCTTTGAGCACTTTCCCGTCTTCCCTGTAAATGGGTTCACCATTCGCATCGAGTTTACTCATATTGCTTCGCTGAATCTCCTCGAATACCTGTTCAATTTTGTATTGCAATCCGTGTTCAATGATAGTCCCGCAAAGGATATATAACATATCTCCCAGGGCATCTGCAACCTCAACCAAATCGCCATCGTTGGCAGCATCAAGATATTCCTCGTTCTCCTCTCTCATTAGCTTGTATCGTAACATATTCTTTTCAGGTCCGAGATCGGCTACAGGCTGATGGCTGTATCCCAATTTGAAAGCTTCGTGAAATTCCTGAACGGCTTTTATTTTGTCTTGCATGGTTTATGGTGTTAGTGGTTAGTGGTTAGTGATTAGTGGTTAGTGGTTAGTGGTTAGTAGTTAAATGCTACATGACTTTCTTGATGAGCCAGGAAGGTACGATTTTCAATACCCATGAAATCAGAATCCAGCGCTTCGTGATATAAGCTTTTCGTCGTTTCTGTTTTATTACACGATAAATTTGCTTACTGGCTTTTTCAAGCCCGGACATCCAAAATTTATCATTTCCAAGCGCCATCCTGGTATTTATGTAACCGGGCCTTATATCTGTTATGTATATCTTGGCCCCCTCAATCTCTTTAGACTTAAAATAAAGGGACTCCAGGTAATTCACCTGATAGGCTTTCGATGCGAAATAAGACGGAGAATGCCTGTTACCCCTTAAGGAAGCGATGGAGGAAACAGAGGCTAAATGCCCCGATTTCTGATTTCTGAAATGATTGAAAGCAAGGTCATAGATATGAGTAGCTGCCAGCACATTCGTTTTAATCGTGTCCATCTCAAGTTGGAAATCCAGCATCGGATTTTCATATCCTATCCCTGAACAGTGTACAACCAGATCGATAGTTCCGAACAAATCAGTGATCTCTCTGAATGTTGAGGCCGTCATCTCCAGATCCTGCACGTCCAGTTCCCGGGTCAGGACCTTATCCTGGTATTCATCACTGATCTCTTTCAGTAACCGACCCCTTCTGCCAATTACCCCAACTCTATATCCATCTTCAACAAGAAAATCGACCAGCATACGGCCTATCCCTGAAGTTCCTCCAAAAACTATGGCATTTGGCATAATAATATTAACTTCGTACAACTGAAATAAAGGGTTTAAAAATACAATTATGTTCACCCAAGGTCAAATCGTTTTTGGAATTTTATTCGCTATCGCATTCTTCATAGCGATATTTTTTGCCTATCGAAAGGACAAGAAATTACACAACAAGTATTACAAGGGGAGCATCTGGGTGCTGCTGGCTTTTATCTCTTTTATCGTAATGATCGCGATGATCAAGTTTTTACTTGGTTAATAGCAGCCCTTTAATCTTCCAGTGGAATTAGAACTAATTCTCAACCCCTGGCCATTCAAAAAAACAGGGGACTTGAAAAGACCCCTGAAATTATTTTTTTACACGACTTTTTCCGAATCAATTCTCCTCAGCTAAAAAGCCATATTCGTCAGCATACCTCAACATCTGGTCGGCAAATGATGCTTCGTGTTTTATTTGGATCTTTGAAATATCCCCATTCTCGTCCATTTCAGGCACAAGGACAGGGTTGATAAATCCGCTGTAAGGAGCTGTGGTAAACTGTTTATTGCGCTCCAGGACCTCTGCATGCAGGTCTTGGTCTACCTTAACGCCGTATCCTTCCACAAGAGCCTGGCAGGCTTCAAAGTCGCCTTCTGATTTTATTCGCTGCGTCTCCCTGAGAAGCTGTCCGAATAATTCCCTCAGCTTCTTGTAATCCTTTATATCGAAATACGTCTTGCCGTCACGAGTAACCTTCTCTATCACGTTATCGGCCTGGCCTTTCTCAAATACCCAGGCACTCACCCATTGACGGTTTCTCATATGCGCTTCTTCAACATCATCACCCAATTCTAACCTGATGAGCTGGGTCATCAAACCATTTCGTATATAGCCATCATAAGCCGCTTTCCCAAGGGCCTCCCAATTATCAACAAGTCCGAGCTCCTGCAGTTTAGAATCATACAGATAGTAAAGTCCTAAAAGATCGGCCCGGCCTTCCTCAAGGGTTGACCTGTAATTCTTCAGTGTTTCCTTGACTTCCCCTACTCCCGGATTTATTTTACCAGAAGCATGACCAATGACCTCATGTAAAGCCGTATGCAGCTTGTCGGCCAGTTTTCCATATTCTTTTTCCAATTCCAGTTCTTCATCATCGTGAACAAATTCTCTCAACCGACCTTCACTGCCTGAATTATTATGGGCCTCGATAATATTTCCAAGAGATACCGATTTACTTCCAACTGTAGTTCTGATCCAATTGGCATTGGGAAGGTTTACCCCGATAGGAGTACTGGGTGAAGCATCACCAGCCTCTCCGGCAACGTTCACCGTCTTGTAAGACACCCCAACAACATTCTTCTTCTTATGCTCATCCATGATTGGAGAGTTGTCCTCAAACCACTGCGCATTCTCTGATAGGACCGCCATTTTTTTGGACATATCGAAATCCTTCATCTGGACTATCATCTCGTAACTACCTCTATACCCGACAGGATCGTTATAAACCTCAACAAATCCATTTATATAGTCGATATTTCCTTCAGTAGCTGAGGTCCATGCCACATTATAATCATCCCAGACCTGGAGGTCACCTGTTCTGTAATATTCTATCAGCAGTCCCAGGGCATTAGCCTGTGCATCGTTTTCAGCTACTCCCTTAGCCAATTCAAGCCATTTAATCATTTCATCAATAGCAGATCCGTACAGGCCGCCTGATTTGTAGACGCGCTCTTTCAATTCCCCATTTTCTTTCACCAGTTGCGAATTCAAACCGAAGGACAATGGTTTCTCAGGATCCGGAGATTTCATTTCAGAATAAAAATTCTGAACTTCTTCTGTGGTCACATCGGGGCCATAAAAATTAACAGCAGATGCAAGCACGTTATCCACATCCTTTGCTTTATTAACCTTTTTAGAATCGACCTCATTAAAGATAATATCAAACGCTTCCTGATCGAGGGTCACCCCAGCCTCCTCCAT
>JBFKFP010000031.1:0-22760 GCA_041618535.1 Flavobacteriaceae bacterium | reverse complement strand
TGCAAAGTAACTAAATCTATTTTAAAACGATTAGCCCCATTTTTTATTTTCAGCATATAAAAAAACCTCCGCAGGGGAGGTTTGATTTACAGGGTCTTTGCGTTTTTGACCTTCCTGTTTATCAAAGCCAGATCAATAACTTCACTCATGTCCTTAACATAGTGAAAAGTCAGCCCCTTGAGATATTCTGCTTTGATCTCCTCAACATCAGGACGATTGTCCTCACAAAGAATGATCTCTTTTATCCTTGCCCGTTTGGCGGCCAGTATCTTTTCCTTGATGCCGCCAACCGGTAAAACTTTACCGCGAAGGGTGATCTCACCGGTCATGGCAAGGCTTCGCTTAACTTGCCTTTGCGTAAACAGGGAGACCAGGGAGGTCAGCATGGTTATCCCGGCACTGGGCCCATCCTTTGGTGTGGCTCCTTCCGGAACGTGAATATGAACGTTATACTTTCCGAATATATCGGGCTTGATGCCGAAATGCAGGGCATTCGCCTTGATATATTCCATGGCGATGGTCGCCGATTCCTTCATGACCTTGCCCAGGTTACCGGTGATACTCAATACTCCTTTACCCGGAGACAATATAGATTCAATAAACAAGATATCGCCACCAACCCTGGTCCATGCCAGACCGGTAACTACGCCGGCTACATCTGTTGATTCATATTTGTCGCGTTCAAGCTTGGGTATGCCCAGAATTTCCCTGATGTCATCATTACTCACCTTGATGTTGTATGGCTCTTCCATGGCAAGATTTTTTGCCGCATAACGCACCGTTTTGGCTATTTGCTTCTCGAGACCACGTACACCCGATTCTCGTGTGTAACCTTCGATTATCTTCTCCAGCTGACGTTTTCCAACTTTTAACTGGTCACTGGTCAGGCCATGTTCTTTTAACTGTTTTGGCAGCAGGTGACGCCTGGCGATCTCGATCTTTTCCTCAATGGTGTAGCCTGTTACGTTAATGATCTCCATTCTGTCCAGCAAAGCCGGCTGGATTGTTGACAGGCTGTTGGCCGTAGCTATGAACAATACCTTGGAGAGGTCATAACCCATCTCAAGGAAATTATCATAAAAGTCATTGTTCTGCTCGGGGTCCAGAACCTCCAGCATAGCTGAGGACGGATCTCCCTGGTGAGAGGCAGAAAGCTTATCGATCTCATCCAGAACAAACACCGGGTTCGAGGTGCCAGCCCTTTTCATGTTCTTTATTATTCTACCCGGCATGGCCCCGATATAGGTTTTTCTGTGACCCCTGATTTCAGCTTCGTCCCTCAGTCCGCCCAGGGACATTCGAACATATTGTCTCCCAAGAGCTTCGGCAACAGATTTTCCCAATGAAGTTTTACCAACACCCGGAGGGCCGAAAAGACATAGGATGGGTGATTTCATATCATTCCTCAACTTCAATACGGCCAGGTATTCTATGATCCTTTTTTTAACATCATCAAGGCCGTAATGATCACGGTCGAGGATGCGTTTGGCGCGCCTCAGATCGAATACGTCCTTGCTGTATTCATTCCAGGGCAGTTCAAGAAAAAGCTCGAGGTAATTTCTCTGGATGGAATACTCGGCCACCTGTGGATTCAATCGCTGTAATTTAGCCATCTCCTTCTCGAAATGCTTGGCCACCTTTTCACTCCACTTCTTCTTTTTTGCCTTAGCGTTCATTTCATCCAGGTCCTCTTCAGAAGTGGAACCACCCAATTCTTCCTGGATGGTCTTCATCTGCTGATGAAGAAAATATTCCCGCTGCTGTTGGTTTATATCGCTTTGGACCTTCGATTGAATGTCCATTCTCAGCTCCAGCTTCTGAACCTCCAGTGTAAGATGTTTTAAGGTGGCCATGGCACGCTCCTCCAGGTCATTGATCTCGAGAAGGTTTTGTTTGTCCTCCACACTCAGATTCATGTTTGAAGAAACAAAGTTCACAAGGAAACTGCGGCTTTCTATATTCTTTATGGCGAAAGTAGCTTCAGTCGGAATGTTCGGGCTTTCCTTGATTATATGCAGTGCCATTTCCTTGATCGATTCGATTATGGCATTGAATTCAGCATTATTGGGTTCAGGCCTGCTTTCCGGAAGTCCCTGTATAGTAGCATTCATGTAAGGTTCTTCCGTGATCATCTCTTTGATCTGAAAGCGTTTCTTACCTTGAATAATTACCGTAGTATTCCCGTCGGGCATTTTTAATACCTTCAGGATCTGGGCAATGGTTCCGGTCTGGTAGATGTCCCTGGCTGAGGGGTTCTCCTCCATCTCGTCCTTCTGGGCTACCACTCCAATAACCTTTTTGCCTTTGTTTGCGTCCTCGATCAATTTTATAGACTTATCCCGACCGGCCGTGATAGGTATTACAACCCCCGGGAATAAAACCGTGTTCCGGAGCGGAAGAATAGGTAGGGTTTCAGGAAGGGCCTCACTGTCCATTTCCTTTTCATCCTCGGTGGTCATTAAAGGGATCAGTTCGGAATTCTCATCGAAGTTCTGAAGTGACAAACTGTCAATATTCACAAATTTGGGTTTCCACATAAGATATTTCGGGTCATTCTGTCACGTGAACAGAATTGTTTATTTCTTATCTTTATAAAAGTTAAGTCCTTAATTCTTTATAATCAAAGACTTAAGCATATTTTTTTTGTAATTCTCACCCTATATGGTCAATTGTTGTGCCATTATAAAACGAATGATTCCAATTTCTGATCCAAATTTTTTCATAAAAGTGTAACACCCTTGTGTGACTTCTATCTATAGAGTAAACAATTTGTTTTTTTGTCACTAGCCAAGCATAATATCGAACAACTGATCGAACTCTGTAAACGTGGTAATCAATTTGCGCAAATGGAGGTTTATAACAGGTATTATAAAGCCATGTACAATACAGCCATCAGAATCGTAAAGGACAATTTCGAAGCTGAAGATATTATGCAAGAAGCCTTTCTCAATGCCTTTACCAAGTTAGAGGGGCTTAAAGAACCAAAAACCTTCGGTGCGTGGTTAAAACGAATTGTCATAAATATGAGTATTTATCATTACAATAAATCGGGTAAATACGATCAGGTTCCTTTAGATGATGTGATGTATAAGATGGAAGATCACTCCGGAATTACCGAAGAGCAGGAAGTCAGCGATTTCCGGGTCATGCAGGTGATGGAGTCCATCGGGAAATTGAAGGACAATTACAGGCTTGCCCTGACCCTTCACCTGATAGAGGGATATGATTACGAGGAATTAAGTGAAATAATGAATATGTCATATGCCAATTGCAGGACCACAGTCTCAAGGGCAAAAGATAAATTAAGACAGAATCTTCAGCAGCTGGCTGAATATTAATTACAGATATGGATAAGTTAAAAGAATTCATAGTACACAACAGAGAGGCCTTTGATCATGCAGAGCCGGAACCCGGGCATGAAAAACGCTTTATGGCCAGGCTGAATGAGGCTGAGAAAAAAGGAGAAGAAGGCTCAACCGGTAAGATGAACTGGAAACCTTTCCTTATGATTGCAGCCAGCATCACCCTCATGTTTATACTGATTATAGGATCGGGACAAACACAGGACCGCGATCTTGCCAGTGTATCCCCGGAAATGGCAACAACCCAGGATTTCTTTACAACAGCAATTCAATCAGAACTGGCAAAATTAAACAGTGAGGAATCACCCGAATTCCAGGATCTCATTGTTGATGCTCTTTTTCAGATAAGCATTCTTGAGCAGGAATACCTTCAACTGAAGAAAGACCTTGAGATAAGCGGAAACGACAAACGCGTTATCCACGCCATGATCAGTAATTTTCAGAACAGAATAGAAATTCTAGAACAAGTATCAGAACAGATAGACCAAGTGAAACAATTAAAAGATGAAAGCGATGAGAACATTTACACTCTTTAAAATAATTGCAGTATTTCTGCTGCCTGTGAGCATTTTTGCCACAGAACCCGATTGGAAGGGCAAACACACCAAGGAAAAAATGATCAATAAGTCCTTTGATGTAAAATCCAATGCCGTGCTGAGGGTTTCTAACAGTTATGGCAACCTCGACATCACGACATGGGATCAAAACCGGATCCAGATAGATGTTACCATCACGGTCAACGGGAACAATGAAGAAAAGGTGCAGCGCAAGCTGGAAGAAATTGAAGTAAACTTCTCCTCCTCTGACGAATGGGTTTCTGCTGAAACAACTTTCAATAAACGAAAATCCAAATCATGGTGGTCCTGGGGAAATGATAACATCAATATGAAGATCGACTATCTTATCAAAATGCCGATTACCAACAGCGTTAAATTGAATAACAACTACGGAAACATCAATCTCGACAAGTTGGAAGGCCGTGCAGAAATTAACTGCGACTACGGTAAAATCACAACCAAGGAATTGATGAGTGATGATAATATGCTCAATTTTGATTACACCAACAACAGTTATTTCGAGTATGTCAAAAGCGGAAAGATCAATGCCGATTACAGTAGTTATACTGTGGGAAAAACCAAGGCTCTTTTCATTTCAGCAGATTATACCAAGTCTGTGGTTGAAATTGCCGAAGATGTTGAGTATAACTGCGATTACGGCTCACTAACTGTTGAAAACGCCAATAACGTGACAGGAAATGGCGATTATCTCACCCTGAGGATCGGTAATGTTTACAAAGATGTTAGGATCCGCGGTGATTATGGTTCACTTAAGATCGATAAGATGACCGCCAATGCCGGAAATGCGAGTATTCAGTCAGATTATATGAAGATAACGATAGGATACGACCCGGCATACAACTTCGAGTATGATATCAAACTTGAATATGCAGGCCTGAGAGGTGCGGAAGGATTCCAGATGATGAAGGAACGCATAGAGTCGGGGAGTAAATATTATTTCGGTTACCATGGGGACAAGGATACAATGAACAGGATTTTGATCAATTCAGAGTATGGGAGTGTCACCTTTAAAGAAAACTAATGACCACTAAAAATTAAATAATCATGAGAACTATAATTATACTTATTCTGGCCCTTGCATTTTCAACCAATGCTGAAGCGCAGTGGTGGGGCAGTAAAAGCAAGAAAGGTAATGGAAAGGTAACCAAGGAAACTCGTACAACCGCGGATTACGAGGGTATTCGCTGTGCAGGTTCAATGGACTTCATACTTGTGGCAGGTGAAGAGGGAAAGATCCTCATCGAAGCTGAAGAGAACCTGCTTGAATACATAATCACCGAGGTTAAGAATGGTGATCTTGTGGTAAAGGTTGAAAAAGGAGTGAATTTGAAACCAAGCTGGGGAAAAGACATCAAAATTACTATCCCATTCAGAGAGATTGACAAAGTTTCTCTTGCCGGATCCGGAGATCTTTATAATGAAGATACCATTAATGCGAACAACCTCTCGGTTTCGCTTGCAGGATCAGGAGATATTGTACTCGATATCCGAACGGGCAAAGTAAAGGGAAGTATTGCAGGCTCAGGAGACCTGACCCTTAAAGGTGAGACTGAAGACCTGGATGCGAGTATTGCAGGATCAGGTGATTTTCATGGGTTCGAACTTGAATCGAAAAACACTGAGGTGTCCATAGCAGGATCAGGAGATGCCAAGGTTGTAAGCCGTGTTTCATTGAAGGCGCGAGTTGCCGGTTCCGGAGATATCCGCTACAAAGGAAATCCGGAAAGAGAAGACACCAAGGTGTCGGGATCAGGGAGCATCAGCAATTAATTCAATCTCGAATAAATAATGAGAGCCGGCAGATAGTCGGCTCTTTTTTATTTCTCACCCATTAAAACATCCACTTTAGGGACCCTGTAAAGGAGGATCAGACCGATGATGAAAAATGTGATAAGGAATACTATGGAATATCGCATGCTTCCCGTTACCCCTGCTATCCAGCCGTACAGGAACATTCCTATGACGATCCCTATCTTTTCGGCGACATCAAAAAAGCTGAAATAAGAAGCCGTATCTTCCGTTTGTTCCGGGATTAGCTTACTGTAGGTCGATCTTGACAACGACTGAATTCCTCCCATCACCATTCCCACGCATGCTGCCGTTATATAGAACTGGATGGGTGTATAAACGAAAAACGCATAAGCGCAAATCGCGATCCAGATAAAAATGATGATGATCAGGGATTTGATATTCCCGATCTTCGCGCTTAATCTTGCGGTCAGATATGCTCCTAGAACAGCGATTATCTGGATGAGCAATATGCTGATTATCAATCCTGTGGTAGAATCTTGCTTACCCCAGTCCAATTCCTCAACCCCGAAATATGTGGCAGCTATCATTATGGTCTGCACAGCCATGCTGTAAACAAAAAATGCAGTGAGGTATCGTCTAAGGACCTCATTGGTTTTAAGAGCCCTCCAGATCTTTCGAAGTTCATTATAACCATGCATCAATACTTTTTTAGTAACCGCATGACCTTCATTGGTACCTGTAGGCAAATGTTTAAAAGTGTATTGAGCAAAGCCCATCCACCATATTCCGACCATAACAAAAGATATCCTGGTCGGGGCTCCGGCATTGTCAAAACCGAACCATTCATATTTGAGGATCATAACGAGATTAACAATTAGCAGGAGTACACTTCCGATATAACCCAATGAGAATCCCTTTGCACTGATCCTGTCCTGCTGCTCCGGATATGCTATATCGGGAAGATAGGAATTATAAAAAACAAGACTGCCCCAGAAACCGATTAACGCCAGCATATAACAAAGCAGGCCAAACCATAAATAATCCAAATTAAACCAATATAAACCTATGCAAGCCAGGGAGCCCATGTAGCAGAAGAATTTCATGAAATTCTCCTTGTTACCCACATAATCCGAAATTCCAGATAAAATTGGAGAAATCACAGATACCACCAAAAAGCTCAGAGCCGTCACATAGCTGATAAGTGAATCGTTATTAAATCCAATTCCGAGGAAATAAACCGTATCATCAATTTTGTTGCCTTCAGCATCCTTGATAATGGTGAGTGCACCATAAAAAATCGGGAACACCGCCGAGACAATTACAAGTGAGTAAACGGAATTAGCCCAATCATAAAAGGCCCAGGCGTGCAGTAGTTTCTTATCTCCTTTCTGAAGTACAGCCATAAAAAAACTGTCCGGTTAAGGACAGCTTCGAAGGTAATCAAATTATTTAAATACTCTAATTAATCGGTCTGAAGCTTGTTACTCCAAATTTAGCTGCTTCCGATTTAGCCTGGGGAGCCAGTTTCTTAAGGTTAGCGATACGCGTATCGTTGGAGGGATGCGTGCTCAGGAATTCTGGTGGAGCCTGTCCCCCGCTATTGGCCTTCATTCTTTTCCATAGCTCTGCAGCCTCATCAGGATTGTATCCGGCTATGGACATGATATAAAGTCCGATACGATCGGCCTCGGTTTCATGGGCCCTGCTAAATGGCAACATAACGCCAACCGTGCTGCCTATTCCATAGGCCTGATTAAAGATCTCCCTGGATTGCTGGTCTTGAATAGCCACGTTTCCTGCAACCGCTCCCAATTGCTGCAGCAATCCGGCACTCATTCGTTGTTGCCCGTGATTGGCCAGTGCATGAGCTACTTCATGTCCCATGATAGCAGCAATCCCGGTTTCGTTCTGTGCTATGGGTAATATACCAGTGTAGAACACGATCTTTCCACCAGGCATACACCAGGCGTTTATTGTTTTATCCTCTACGAGATTATATTCCCATCTGTAATCTGAGAGGTATCCTTCAAATCCATTGGCATTCAGCCATCTTTCAGCTGCAACGGCAACTCTCTGACCCACTCGCTTTATCATTTCGGCTTCAGAAGTTCCGGTAACCACTTTATTCTCACTCAAAAACTGGTCGTATTGGGAGAAAGCGGTCGGAAATAATTGTGAATTAGGAACCAGGGCCATGGTCTTCTTCCCGGTGAAGGGGTTCACCGTGCAAGAGAGGAACATCAATACAGCGGCAAATGCGGTAATTGATTGCTTTAAATTCATCATGTTTAAGGTTTTATTATTAGGCTTTTAAATTTACAAAAACCTTTCCAAAGTAAGCTGAGATCAAAAAAAGTTATTGACCGTATATATGCAGATCTGTAAAATTTTTATTTATACGAATACTGCTGTGTCCATTGGTTTTAACCTTATCCATATCAATCTCCTCGTTGTCAAGCTGAATGCGCTCAATCTCAAAAGGCAGACCATGGAAACACAATTCAAAACTATCGTACTTTGTAATGTATTTTCCTTCTTTATGCTGATGAATAATCAATTCTTTTTTACGGCCGGACAGCTTAAAAGTGCGCAGGCTATAACGCCCTTTAAGGTAATCGTAACCGTCATGGGCATCATCGTATAGTTCAGAGACCTCTTTTCCTAATTTGAAATATACGTCCAGCCTCACTACGTCAATCGTTTTCTCTCCTATATACTGCTGAACCGGGTACCTGGGAATAATCGCACCTTCCTTCACAAAGATCGGCATGCTGTCAATTTCAGCATCTACCCATTTTTCTTTTCCCCCAATCACCACCTTATCCGTCCATAGATTATACCAACGCCCTCTTGGAATATACATTCGCCTGCCCTTGGCATTTGGCTCAAGGATAGGGCATACCAGGATATGATCTCCGTATACAAACTCATCCGTCCTGTAATGGGTCTGATGGTCATCCTGGTCGAATAACACCAGGGATTTTAATATCGGTTTACCTTCATCAACGAGTTTCCAGAAAGCTGTGTACAGATACGGGATTAGCTGATAACGCAATTCGATGAATTTCCTGACAATATCGGTCACGTCCTCATCAAAAGCCCATGGTTCCTGGTCGCCGTGATCACCACTTGAATGCACCCTGCAGAAGGGGTGGAAAACGCCCAGCTGAATCCAGCGCGTAAACAATTCACCCTGGGGTTGCTCTGCAAATCCACCGATATCACTTCCAACGAAGGAGAATCCACTCATAGCCAGTCTTTGTGCCTGGACATTAGCTATCCAAAGATGCTCCCAGCTTGCCACATTATCACCGGTCCATGTGGAACAATATCTCTGTGTCCCCGAGTAGGCCGCCCTTGTAATCACAAAAGGTCGTTTCGGATAGCGGAATTTCTTCATCCCGTGATAGGTGGCTCTTGCCATCTGCATCCCGTATACATTATGAGCCTTTCTATGGCTGCATGGATTGCCATCATAGTCATGCCGAACATCATCGGGAAAGGTCTTGTTGGGAACTTCCATCACAGCAGGCTCATTCATGTCGTTCCAAATACCGCGCACCCCGATCTCTTCAATTAATTCCTTGAATAATCCGGACCACCAGTCGCGCACCTCCGGTTTGGTAAAATCGGGGAAATAACATTCCCCTGGCCAGACTTTTCCTTTCATATAAGGCCCATCAGCGCGTTTGCAGAAATAGTCCTTTTCAAGAGCGTCCCTGAAGATCTTGTAGTTCTTATCAACTTTTATCCCGGGGTCGATGATGGCAACGGTTTTAAATCCGTCTTCAAGAAGATCGGCCACCATCTTCTTTGGGTCCGGGAAATAATCTTTATTCCATGTGAAGCACCGAAAGCCGTCCATGTAATCGATATCGAGGTATATAGCATCGCACGGTATCCGGAGCTCCCTGAACTTCGCTGCTATTGATTTGACCTCGCTTTCTGGATAGTAACTCCATTTACACTGGTGGTAACCCAAAGCCCATAAGGGAGGAAGTTGATGTGGTTTACCCGTAAGATCGGTATAATTCTCGATTACGTCCTGCATCTTAGGCCCGTAGATGAAATAGTAATTCATTTCTCCTCCCTGGGCCCAAAAACTCATTACATTTCGTCTTTCGTAAGCAAAATCAAAGAAAGACTGGAAACTGTTGTCAAAGAATATTCCATACGACTTGTTGTGATGCAGCCCTATGTAAAATGGAATTGCCTTGTAAAGAGGATCCGTATCCTTACCGTATGCGTAAGAATCCGTTACCCAGTTCTCATATCGGCGGCCCTTTAGATTGGTATGGCCCGGTTTGTCACCAAGGCCATAAAAACTCTCCCTATCGCTCACAACCTTGCTCATCTTGACGATATTTCCTCCAAATTCGTAGCTCTCCTCCCAATGGTAGCCTAATTCATCCTGGTTTATCAACTCACCATCATCAGCATCATAAAGGGAAACTTTCAGATCCTTTTTCGAGATCTTGCAAATCAATTTCAAAGTGGTGATCGTATATTGATCGTCATCTTCTTTTATGTCCAGCAAGTTATATCCGATGCTGGCATATTTTGTGATGGCATAGGAAAAATCCTTTGCGAAGGTCCCTGTAGGAGAATACCTGAATCTCAACACACTGTCTCTCATTATAGTAACCTGGAGGGTTACATCATTCTCAGTCGAAAAATACAGGGTGTCAACATCCTTTTCATAGCCTACTACCTGCGAGGGGAACAGATTTCCTTTGTACTCTAATTCGGTGTTAATAATCATAGAAAATGAATTACAAGGCGTAAAAAAAGTGAATAGTCTTGAATAATTGACATTTCCAGGATTTCTTTTTACACAATTTTTTAACTATTTAACTTTTCTCTTGAATTATCAACTGTATTTGAAGGCGACCATTCCAAGTGGCGGGATGGTAATCTCAACCGAATTCTTCCTGAAGTTCCATGATTTTTTCTCTGTTTCCCTGGAACTGTTCTTATACTGCCCGGTGCCATTGAATTTCTTTAGGTCGCTGTTGAACACCTCCCTTATCTTTCCGGCCTTTGGAAGCCCGACCCTGTAAGATTCACGGGGAACAGGAGTCATGTTGCATACTATGACCATGTCATCTTTAGGGTCATTGGCCCGCCTTATGTAAGAGATCACGGAATTCTCGGAATCGTTATGGTCAATCCATTCGAAGCCTTCAGCAGAAAACTGTTTATCGGATAATGCCGCCTCATTCCTGTACAATTTATTCAGGTCACGGATAATTGATTGAATGCCTTTATGGCCCTTGTACTGCAGCAGGTGCCAGTCGAGGCTCTCCTGGAAATTCCATTCCTCGCCCTGGCCAAATTCTGCTCCCTGGAACAACAATTTCGTTCCGGGATGCGTAAACATATAACTGTAAAGCAGCCTCAGATTGGCAAATCGCTGCCATTCATCTCCGGGCATCCTCCCAAGTATCGACCTTTTGCCGTAGACCACCTCGTCATGAGAAAGCGGAAGCATGAAATTTTCTGTGAAAGCATAGGTCATGCTGAAAGTAAGGTCGTTTTGATGATGCCTTCTGTATATCGGTTCCTTGCTGAAATATTGAAGCGTATCATGCATCCAACCCATCATCCATTTCATACCAAAGCCCAGTCCGCCAAGGAATGTAGGCCTGGAAACCATAGGAAAAGATGTGGATTCCTCTGCGATGGTTTGAACATCCGGATAATTGCTGTAAACCGCTTCGTTCATTTCTTTCATAAAAGCGATGGCCTCAAGATTTTCCCGTCCACCAAACTGGTTGGGTTCCCATTCACCTTCATCCCTCGAATAATCGAGGAATAACATCGAAGCCACGGCATCAACCCTCAAGCCATCAGCATGGTATTCATCAAGCCAGAACAAGGCATTGCTTATCAGGAAGGATTTTACCTCATTCCGGCCGTAATTGAAGATCAGGCTTTTCCAGTCCGGATGGTAGCCTTTCCGCATGTCGGGATGCTCATAAAGATGAGAACCATCAAAAAAACCGAGGCCGTGAGCGTCCTCCGGAAAATGAGAAGGTACCCAGTCAAGAATTACTCCTATCCCATTCTGGTGAAATCTGTCGACCAGGGTTTTGAATTCCTCAGGATAACCAAATCGTGATGTGGGTGCAAAATACCCGGTCAGCTGGTACCCCCAGGACGGGTCATAGGGGAATTCCATGATCGGCATAAACTCCACATGGGTAAATCCCATGTCCTTTACATAATCAACCAATTCATCGGCCAGTTCAAGGTAAGACAAGTATCTGCCCTCCTCTACCTGCTTTTTCCACGATCCCAGATGAACTTCGTAAACGGAAAATGGTGATGTTATTGCATTGTGCTCTTTTCGTTCAGCCATCCATTTTTGGTCTTTCCAATTATGTTTGGAATCCCAGACTATTGAAGCTGTATTTGGCGGATGTTCACATCTCCTGGCATAGGGATCGGCCTTTTCGGTTTTGATGTCGTTATGATGACTCTGGATCTTATATTTATAAATGCTGCCTTTTCCGACATTCGGAATAAATCCTTCCCAGATACCACTTCCATCCCATCTGACATTCAGTTTGTGTTCTCCCTCAATCCAAAAATTGAAATCACCGACAACCGATACCATTTTTGCGCTTGGTGCCCAGACAGCAAAATAAGTGCCTTCAACCCCGTTCAGGCTCGTTAGGTGAGAACCAAATTTATCGTATAAATTATAATGTTTTCCTGCCTGGAACAGATTGATATCAAATTCTGTAAACCGGCTGTGGGAAATGACGTCAGACATATTGTTGATTGATTATATTAGAAATACCTTTTAAAGGTATAACCGCCCATCGGGGGCGACTGTTTAGCTCATATCCTAATTCGTACACTGCTTTTTCAAGAATGCTGTATTCCAGGAGGAAAATACGTTCCTGCTCATATCCTATATTCAGATTGGCCTCTCTTACATTATGAACGTATACCTCCATAAATACCCCGAGTATATATTTATAAAGCAGCTCGCCAGCCTCAAACAATTCTTCCTGCTTCAGACCGTATTCATCCGAATTGTTGAAAATGGTGGAATAAATGGCATAATGAAACGATCTGAATAAGCCGGCAACATCTTTTAAAGGAGGTTGCTTTACCTTCCTGTCCCTTATGGTACTTTCAGGCTCTCCCTCGAAATCAAGGATGAAAAAATCGTCATCCTGCACCAGGATCTGACCAAGGTGATAATCGCCGTGAACCCGTATCCTCTCCCCTTTCAGTTTGGTCCAGTTGAACGCCACGAACCGTTTCCGTATCCTGTTCTTTTTTTCGAGGAATTCCTGGGCCAGTTCAAGGGCCAGGCCATCCAATTTATG
This sequence comes from Flavobacteriaceae bacterium, assembly GCA_041618535.1. Classification (GTDB taxonomy): domain Bacteria; phylum Bacteroidota; class Bacteroidia; order Flavobacteriales; family Flavobacteriaceae; genus SHLJ01. Next base: position 9,725 of record JBFKFP010000031.1, on the reverse strand, counting down.
CAGATTGTTCTCAACCGTATTCAATCGGTTCTGGAACATATAGAGCATTCGATTCTTAAGCCAGACTTCATAATCTCCGTTGTAATGAGCGGGAACAAAAGCAGCTTCTTCAAATTCAGAGCCCAACGCGATATGCATTTCAGCCGTTCTCTGGGCTAAACGTTGGACCATAATAAACAGGTCAAGGCCGGCCCAGTCAATTATCCTTGGTGGAACATCTGATATCTGCAGTCGTTGGAAAAGACCGGCAATATCAAGGTCTGAATAATTCAATTCCTTTTCCTTCAGCTTAGAGAAGACCCCGTGCAACTTGGGCAGCATATATTCCCATGCATCACCCTGGTTGGGAACTAATTCCTGCATCAGACCAATGGTGATATTCATATCATCGGAATCGATAATATTGATGCTTCCGAGATATGCCGGGACATTCTTAAACTCCTTGCTTTCAGACAGGAATCGGCTCATTTCATAGTCCGGGTTCTTATCGGCATATATCCTGCGGAAGAATTTCATCACATAGCGATCATTATAGATTATAGAGGTGTTGCTTTGCTCCATACCCATAAAGCGCGATGATTCATATGCCACATCAGACAATTTTGCACTCTTGTGATACTGAACAGGAGTGCGATCATTCGGGACCGCAGTCAGAATTCTCTCGAAGACCACTTTTCGAAAGGCTTCAAGATTCGTAGCATCAATTATAAATCCCTTCTGATTCTTAATACTGACCGGAAGGATCCGGTCCTCTTTAGCAAAATTCTCATCAGAGACAAAGGCTATCGGAAGGAAATAATGTTGATAGAAAGCTTCGCGGAAATTGACCTCAAGAATAAGTCCGTAATACACCTCACCATGCTGCTGCAGCCGGAAATATTCGCTTAGCTCAATGTATTTGAGCTTACTCGATTTACCACCATACCATCGCTGTTTGATGATGTAGTCCTCAAGCACATCCGAAAGGAAAACCTTGATAAACTTTTCATTTTCCAATAAGGCCTCCCAGGTCTCATTAAAATTCAAAGGCTCCTTTGCAGAGGATGTGGATGGCGATTTACTCATGCCGGTTATTTACGGATATGAAAGATATGAAATGGAAGCGCAGGATGCAATTCCACGTAATTCCATTCACTGGACCAGTTATAGCTATTCCCGGTTACGAGATCCTGGACAACAAATCCCTCGCCTTCATTAAGCCCGAGTTCGTGCAATGGAAGCTGTACCATTCCGCTTTGCATATAATATGGATCAAGGCTCATAACGATGAACAATTCATTGCTTTTATCCTGGCTCCATTTGTAATATGCCATAAGCTTCTCATTCTCCACATGGCAGAACCGTATATTGTTGGTTTGTTGAAGAGCCGGGTTTATCTTTCTCAAACTGTTAATTTTTCCTATGATGGTAGTTATCTTATTCTCTACCTTCCAATCGTAATCGGCGATCTGGAATTTCTCCGAATTCAGATACTCTTCCCGGCCAGGAAGTGCATCACTGATCATGTACTCGAAAACAGGTCCGTATATGCCGATGCTCGAACTCAGCGTGGCTGCCAGGCCATATCTTATAAGGTACATGGCCTCATTAGCCCCCTGGAGGTGATAAGGGTTTATATCAGGGGTATTGGGCCAGAAATTAGGTCGCATATACTCTGCCTGATCGGTTTTGGTCAGTTCCTCCATATACGAAATAAGCTCATGCTTGGAAGTCCGCCATGTAAAATAGGTGTAAGATTGGGAATATCCCTGTTTAGCCAGCTGCTGCATGACCTTTGGCTTGGTAAAAGCCTCTGCAAGGAAGATGACATCCGGATGCTTTTCCTTTACCTTATCTATGACCCAATTCCAGAAGTAGAAAGGTTTGGTATGCGGGTTGTCGACACGAAAAATCTTAATTCCGCAGTCTATCCAATACATCAGGATATCAAGACACTCATCCCATAATGCCTTGTAATCTTCAGACTCCCAGTAAATAGGCAGTATGTCCTGGTATTTCTTTGGCGGATTTTCAGCATATTGCACTGTTCCGTCGGGCCTCCATTTAAACCAGCTGGGATGTTCTTTTACCCAGGGATGGTCTGGTGCAGCCTGCAGGGCGTAGTCCATTGCAATTTCCATTCCCAGCTCCCTGGCCGCATGAATAACCGCTTTGAAATCTTCAAGGCTTCCAAGTTCAGGATGGATATCCTTATGACCGCCGAATCTGGATCCGATCCCCCAGGTAGATCCAACATCGCCTTCATGAGCCTCTGTGGTATTGTTTTTACCTTTACGATTGACCTCTCCGATGGGATGAATGGGCGGGAAATAAATAGTGTCAAATCCCATTTTGGCTATCTTCGGCAACAAGGGAATACAATCCTGAAAAGTGCCGTGCTTTCCTGGTTCTTCGGAAGCAGACCTCGGGAAGAATTCATACCATGTGCTGAAACGTGCTCTTAACCGGTCTACATAAACCTTGTAGGTTTTCGATTCATTTGCAAGCTCCCTGGTTGGATTATCAAAAAAGATCCGATACAAATCATTGCTCCTTGCCAAATCGATGGCCTCATCATATTTAGACTCCTCCCTGAATACCCTTATGCAATGCTCGAGGAATTCCTTCTGTTCACCACTTACAGAGCTAATTATCTGCTCGAGGTGAAGAGCGCCTTCCAGCAATTCCGATTTAACGTACTGCCCATCATCGATCTTTCTGTGTATACCGTGCTGCCAGTTCAGCGGATGATCTACCCAACCTTCTACCTTGTATTCATAAAATCCCTGTTTTTCCACTTTAAATGAGGCCGACCATTCATCATTGACCTGATGAGACATTCTCACCGACTTCCATTTTCGCTCTTTCTCGTGTTTGAATAGAACTGCTGCCGCCAGTACATCGTGCCCGTCGGCGAGGACATGAGCCTGCACATCAACCTCATCGTCCACTACACGTTTAATATAGAATTCTCCATCATTGACCTGGGGATAAACATAATCGATAACGACTCGTTTCTGGTTTTGCATCTCTTCAGTTTTGACGGCTGTAAAATTAGGTAAAATAGAGAAATTCAGACAGGTATTGGGGATATTTCAACGATAACGATATAGTTAACTTTGAATGGCAGAAAAACTGAAATATCTTTTAAAATCTACTTTCAGGACGCTTCCTGAGGTGATCCTAGATCACATATCCTCGGGGGATTATGGCGTTTTTCTTAATAACCACTATGCCGTCCTTGATAAAATAAGTGTCGGTTTCTCCATCCTCCAGGTGAGGCCCTCCATTTATCCTGACATCATCTCCTATCCTGCAATTCTTGTCGATTATGGCATTTTTTATAAAACATCGTTTACCTATTCCCATAAGGATATCGATCTTTTCACTCTGCATTTCCTCCAGGGTCTCATAATAATCACTACCCATCATATAAGTATTGATGACCGTAGACTCTTCACCTATTCTGGACCGGATACCGATTACTGAACGTTCTATTATGGCAGCATGAATAATACAGCCATCAGCTACAACGGCCTTATCCATGCTTGTGCCGGATACTTTTGACGTTGGCAGCATACGGGCACGAGTGTAGATACGCTTATGACGGTCGTACAGGTTGAACTGGGGAATATCACTTGTCAGATCAAGATTAGCTTCAAAAAATGAATCTATGTTACCGATGTCTGTCCAATATCCTTCATACTGGTAACTCAGGGTTTTATGGTTTCCTATGGATTGAGGAATTATTTCTTTTCCGAAATCATTTGTATCAGGGTTTTCCATCAGTTTAATAAGAAGGTCCCTGTTGAAGATATAGATTCCCATTGAGGCCAGATAGTGACGCCCTTGAGCTTTCATCGAGTCACCAACATCCGACGCCCAGTCCTTTAATTCCTCGGTAGGGGGTTTTTCCACAAATGAGGTAATGATCGAGTTCTCATCGGTTTTTAATATTCCGAAGGAGGTCGCATCCTTGGCATTCACAGGATAGGTCGCTATGGAAATCTCAGCTTCGCTTTCTTCATGAGCCTTTATCATCTCTTCGAAATTCATCTGGTACAACTGATCTCCTGAAAGGATGAGTGCATATTTAAAATCATGATTCAGGAAATGATGCATGCTTTGTCTTACCGCATCGGCAGTACCCTGGAACCAGTCTTTGCTTTTAATCGTTTGTTCTGCGGCAAGTACATCAACAAAGGCCGAACTGAAAAAACTAAAGTGATATGTATTCTTGATATGTCTGTTCAGAGAGGCCGAGTTGAACTGGGTCAGCACATACATTCTTTTTATGTCTGAATTGATGCAGTTCGAGATCGGGATATCCACCAATCGGTATTTACCCGCGATCGGCACAGCGGGTTTCGATCTTTCCGCTGTTAACGGATATAAACGGGATCCTTGTCCTCCTCCAAGTATAATTGATAATACATCGTTATTGATCATGCTTGCTATATTAAAGTTTCATACAATTCTTTTACCTGCTTGGCAATGGCTTTCCAGTCGAAGTATGCCTCTACCCGCTTTCGACCTTCAATTTCCATTTTATTTCTCAATTCAGCATCACGAACCACAGTATTGACACCTCCGGCCAAATCACGAGCAAATTTATCGGGATCTACCGGTTCAAAAGGGGCAACTGTCTGCTGCTCTAACGGAATGAGCAGTCCGGTTTCCCCATGCACCACAACTTCCTTGATACCTCCAACTGCACTCGCAACCACGGCTGTCTTACAGGCCATGGCTTCAATGTTTATTATTCCGAAGGGTTCATAAATGGATGGGCAACAGAAAACAGTGGCATGTGAATACAGCTGAATGACATCCTTCTTATCCAGCATCTCATCGATCCAGATAACGTTGTCGCGCTGTTTTTGGACTTCAGCTACCGAATCTTCCATTTCTTTTGCTATTTCCTCTGTATCGGGCGCTCCTGCACAGAGTACGACCTGAATATCGGGATCCATATATTGTATGGCATTCACCAAATGGATTATCCCCTTCTGCCTGGTTATCCTTCCAACAAAAAGCACATAGGGTTTCTGTGGGTCGATCCCGTGTATTTTTAAGGCCGAATCTTCCCTGGTTGAAGCATACTCCTCCAGGTTGATCCCATTATAAATGACCTTGATTTTCGATTCATCTACATCAAAATGCTTCATCACATCATCCTTGGTCTCTTCCGAAACCGCAATCAGGGCATCAGCCATTTCAAGGGCTGTCTTCTTGATCCAGGACGACGCATCATATCCCCTGCCCAATTGCTCCCTTTTCCACGGCCTTAAAGGCTCAAGTGAATGGGTCGTAATTACCAGGGGAGTACCATAGCACAGTTTGGCGAGGATGCCGGCGAAATGCGCATACCAGGTATGACAGTGCACCACATCCGCATCAATGGGCGCCGCATTCATATGAAGACTCGTTGCCAGTGTTTTAAAAACGGCTTTCAGTTTGTCATCCGATTGATCGAAAATCGGGTTGTCATAAGGAAATCCCTTTACGGTAAGTTCCTCAGAATGCGAATCCTGGTCACCGAAAGAACGTACCTCAACGGGTACCAGTCTCGATAATTCTGCTGCCAGATATTCTACATGAACCCCGGCACCACCATAAACATAAGGTGGATACTCACGGGTACAAAACAATACTTTCATACTTAAAAAAATGTAGCGGTGTTAACAAAAGATAAGGGCTGTAAAGTTACACATATCGCATAAAAATATCCCTATTTCCTCCAAAGAACCTTGAAATAATTTAATATATTTTTGTGATTAGTTAATTTAATAGTAATTAATTTCGATGCTATAATAAACTGGCGGATCGTAATGATATTATTCCTTCCGATCCTTTATAAATATAAAAATTCTGATGAAAAAGATGATCTTACTTTTGACCGTTCTTTTAATATTCAGCTGTCGGTCTAATGCTCAGGATAATCAAGAGGAAAAGACCTATCCGGTCTCTAAAACTGAAGTTGAATGGAAGGCTGAGCTCACCGAACTCCAGTACTATGTGCTAAGAGAAGCAGGAACTGAACGACCATTCAGCAGCCCGCTCAACAAGAATTACGATGAAGGCACCTATGTATGCGCGGCTTGCGGAACTCCATTGTTCGAAAGTGAACACAAATTCGACTCGGGCACGGGTTGGCCCAGTTTTGACAGGGAGATAAAAGGCAATGTTGAATTTTCAACCGATTACAAGATCGGTTATGCCCGAACCGAGGAACATTGCGCCACATGTGGCGGACATCTCGGACATGTTTTTAACGACGGACCCAGGGATACTACGGGGAAACGACACTGTATTAACGGTGCCGCATTAGAATTTATTCCGAAGAACAACTAATTACACTTATGAGGTACCTGATCATTCTCCTGTTCTTAAGTATTTCGTGGGATTTAGCTCCCCAGACCGGAACATTGATAGTGCTTAATAAATCTGACGACACTGCCGATCTTATCGATCTGTCAACCGGAAAGAGTTTTGCCACTCTCCAGACCGGAGTTGGCCCCCATGAGGTAGCCGTGTCACCGGATGGAATGACAGCAGTTGTAACCGATTACGGCCGAGGTGAAAATTGGCCGGGATCGAGTCTCACCCTGCTGGATATCCCTGGTCAGAAAGTAATTAAAACCATAAAGCTGGATTTCAGGGCACCGCACGGGATCGAATTCATTTCGGATAATCAAGTTCTGGTAACCTGTGAGGCCGACAAGAAACTTATACAGGTAAATATCGATACAGGAAAGACTGAAAAAGCTGTAAATACCGATCAGGAAACCAGCCACATGGTGAGTTACTCCGCCATTTCCAATAAAGCCTTTGTGACCAACATCCGCTCTGGCAGTGTTTCAGTGATCGACCTTGATTCGGATAAGCTGGAAAAGATTCTGAAAACCGGAAGAGGCGCTGAGGGTGTTGCCCTTTCTGCCGATGGACGATCGGTCTGGGTGACCAACAGGGGAGAAAATTCCGTAACGGTCCTTGACGCAAAAAGCCTTGAGACCATCAAAACTTTTACTTCGGAAAAATTTCCAATTCGCGTTAAAACCACATCCGAAGGTAAATTAGTTCTGGTGTCGAACGCTCAATCGGGAGATATCAAAATTTTCGACGCAAGTACATATAACCTGATCAAGACCATTCCGATGGAAGTCACAGCAAAGGAAAAAGAAGACTCGCGCTTATTCCAGGATTTTGAAGACAGCCCTGTACCGGTGGGGATCCTTATTCATCCATCTAACAAATATGCCTTTGTTGCCAATACCAATGCCGACCTCATTACGGTCATCGACCTTGATTCGCTTGATATAACAGGGCGGTTAAGTGCCGGAAGAGAACCGGATGGACTGGGCTTCTCCTCATTCAGGCACAAAGATTAAGGATGGGAAGTTACCTGAATAGCGTCATCAAAGAATTCGAGTACTACAAAGAGCTTGGCAACCGGACTTTTAACCAGATCGAAGATGCCGATATAGACTGGAAATTCGATCCAGAGAGTAACAGTATTTCCGTGATTGTAAAGCACATTGCAGGGAATATTCACTCCCGCTGGACTAATTTCCTGACCGAGGATGGAGAAAAAAGCTGGAGAAACCGGGACGATGAATTCGTAGCATCTTACACAGACAAACACGATATGATTCAACATTGGGAAAAAGCCTGGTCGGTTTTATTCGAGGTTCTGAACAGCCTTGATCAGAATGACCTGGAAAAACTGGTTTACATCCGAAATGAAGGGCATACGGTGACTGAAGCCATCAACAGGCAGCTTGCTCATTATAGTTTTCACCTTGGCCAGATTGTTCTCATCGGCAAAATGATTCGCGGTAACAACTGGGAAACACTTTCAATTCCCAGGGGTCAATCGAATAATTTTAACAGGGAATATTTCAGCAGGAAAAAAGGGCGGCGACATTTTACAGACGAGCTTTAAAAAAAACCAAAGGGTTTCGTAAATTTGCCGCATCAAAAAACTGTTCTCATGAGTAAATATGACATCATTGTTCTCGGAAGCGGACCAGGCGGTTACGTTACGGCCATTCGAGCATCTCAATTAGGATTCAAAACTGCTATTGTTGAAAAGGAAAGCCTTGGCGGCGTCTGCCTGAACTGGGGCTGTATTCCCACCAAAGCCCTTCTGAAATCGGCCCAGGTTTTTGAATACCTGAATCATGCCGCAGACTATGGTCTTTCGGTCAAGGGAGCAGACAAGGATTTCGGAGCGGTTGTGAAGAGAAGCCGGGATGTAGCTGACGGGATGAGCAAGGGTGTGCAATTCCTCATGAAGAAGAACAAGATTGACGTGATCAACGGTTACGGTAAGTTAAAAGCCGGAAAGAAGATTGATGTTGATGGCACTGAGTATTCCGCAGATCATATAATTATTGCGACAGGAGCACGCTCGAGGGAACTTCCGAGCCTTCCTCAGGATGGAAAAAAAGTTATCGGATACCGGGAGGCCATGACGCTTGACAAGCAACCAAAGAAGATGATCGTTGTTGGTTCAGGAGCCATAGGTGTGGAATTTGCTTATTTCTACAATGCGATGGGCACAGAAGTCACCATTGTTGAATTTCTTCCCAATATCGTACCCCTGGAAGACGAAGAAGTCTCCAAGCAACTAGAGCGCAGTTTTAAGAAGAACGGCATTAACATAATGACCTCAGCTGAGGTGACTAAGGTTGACACGTCGGGCAAGACGGTCAAGGCCACTGTCAAGACCAAAAAAGGTGAAGAGACCCTCGAGGCCGACATAGTACTATCGGCTGTAGGAATAAAAACCAATATCGAGAATATCGGGCTTGAAGATGTCGGAATAGTTGTTGACAAAGATAAGATCCTGGTAAACGACTATTATCAAACCAACATCCCGGGTTATTATGCCATAGGAGATGTTACTCCTGGCCCGGCCCTGGCGCATGTGGCCTCGGCAGAGGGAATCCTTTGTGTAGAGAAGATAGCAGGGCAGCATGTTGAACCAATGGATTATGGCAATATACCTGGTTGTACCTACTGTACACCTGAGGTAGCCAGTGTTGGCATGACGGAAAGCCAGGCCAAAGAAGCAGGTTATGATATCAAGGTTGGAAAATTTCCCTTTTCCGCCTCGGGAAAGGCCAGCGCGGGAGGAAACAAGGAAGGGTTCGTCAAGGTGATATTCGACGCCAAATACGGAGAATGGCTGGGCTGCCACATGATTGGAGCAGGAGTCACCGACATGATCGCCGAGGCGGTCTTAGGACGAAAATTAGAAACCACCGGGCATGAAGTGCTTAAGGCGGTTCATCCTCACCCGACCATGAGTGAGGCCGTTATGGAGGCTGTGGCCGATGCCTATGACGAGGTGATTCACCTGTAACTTAGGGGATCTCCTGCCTTACGAATTTTATAATCTTTTTCTGCCCTCGTGCGGTGAAATAGAGTTCGTTTTCACGATCCACACCGAAGGAGGAAATAAAAAAATCCGTATCAAAGAGTAATTCGTTGGATGCAGTGGTGATATCAAGCGCCCAGATTTGCCCCTGTGCATAGTCGGCATAGATGTATTTCCCCAAAAGTTCAGGATGGTCATTTCCCCTGTAAACATAACCGCCGGTGATAGCTTGTGTAAGGTTATCGATGTGTTCATATTCATAAAAAGGTGGAATAAAATCGGGGTTGTCGCAGGGCTGAATAAAACATCTGCTGGTACCTTCAAGATCTGCCCATCCGTAGTTTCCACCATTCTCCACCTTATT
>JBFKFP010000030.1:0-23078 GCA_041618535.1 Flavobacteriaceae bacterium | reverse complement strand
TAATTAAAAATGGTTTTAGCCTTAAAATGGGCAAGCGAAGTGAACTTAAAATGGGCAAGCGAAGTGAACTTAAAATGGGCAAGCGAAGTGAACCTAAAGTTACTAAAAACTAATAACAATCACAAATGGTTGATTTCGTTGGTCAAGGTACAGAAACGCTTTTGGTAGTCGGGGATCTTTAAAAGTTTTGGCGTTAAAGGCGGTTAGATTAAATAGCTTTTCCCGGTATCTTAAAATAGGCCCGATTTCTTCTATCTTCAATACCCCGAAGCTGCTTTTTTGAAAAAGAATCCCTGTCACCCATTTTCTTAATGCACCAGATCTGCCCTTATTAATTAAGATAAGCTTGTGTAGCTAACTATGCCTTTTTTAAATAGAGATACAAAACGAACAACAACAGGTAGATCCCGAGGTAGAACCTGTAGAAATTCCTGAATTTTATGTATTCCCCGTTATCAGGATAAATGTTTCCGAATAGACCTCTCAGCTCTTTCCAAAACAACGGTTTGATATTGATGATCCAATTGTCGGTCTGGTAAACGATCTTCCTGAATTTACTGCGATAATGGGTTAATGGCAGCCCCCAGGCCACGAATAATATTAACCAGATATTATTTTTAATGAACTCCAGCATCCTTTAATTCTTTGGAAACCAGGGGAAGAAAGCACTGGTTTTTTTTATATAATCAGCATATTCAGGCCGGCGATCGGTAATGGTTCGTTCCAGCATGGAAACACCCGAGACCTTAATGATGAGGATCGTCATAATAACCGACCCCAGGATAGGCCAATAGATTCCGGCCGCCGCGCAGAACAGGCCATAGGCCCACCATACCGCCGCATCACCGAAATAATTCGGATGCCTTGTATATCTCCATAGGCCCCTATCCATTACCTTGCCTTTATTGGACGGATCGCTTTTGAACCTTGCCATCTGGTAATCACCGACCGATTCAAAAAAGAAGCCGATGAGCCAGATCACAACCGCCATATAATCCATGATGTTGAGCTCTTCAGTAGACGTCTCGTAATGTGCCCCGAGCAAAGGCAGGGAAACGATCATGATGAGGGCGCCCTGCAAAAGAAAGACCTGGAAAAAGCTGAACCACCAGTATCGTTTCTCGCCGTATGTCTTACGGAATTCCTGATAGCGGTAATCCTCTTCCTTGCCATAATTTCTCCAGCCCAGGTAAATCGTCAGACGTGCTCCCCATACACTCACTAAAACCAGTAGCAATATCGATCTCAGATGAGCGTCCTCAAGAAGATAAAAATAAACCGCATTCGCAATTACAAATCCCATTCCCCAGAAAATATCGACAATGCTCACATTCGTGATACGAACACTGTACAACCAAAGCAAAGTCACGCAAAGCAGAATGATGACTGATGCATAAAGGAATAGAGTCAGCATTTTTACGGTTTAATTGAACTTAGGGGAAGTTACCAAAAAAACCGGTAGCTTCATTAAAAAGGATGTCGGCTAAAATTCAATAAAAAAAACCACCCTGTTGAGGGTGGTTCGTGATTAAGATTTTCTTAAAAGGTAAGGTCCGATATCTGGTTCCAGTTCTCTTCTTTAACAACAGTCCATTTACCCATATTGTTCCCGCTGTTAGCCATATTGTTCCACTCTTCGCTGGCCCCTCTCTTTTCCATCCGCTCTTGCCAGTTCTTGTGATAATCGAATCGTGAAGTGTCCAGCAGGATAACGATGTAGTTTGCTCCATTTGTCCCGAATACACTTTCAAAGACGGCTACATGGAATGAAATCCCTAATTTCTTATCCAACTCGTTGGATTTTTTCCGCCATTCCTCGAAGGCACCATCCTGTCCAACTTCCACTTTCATGTACTGGACCCGTCGATAAGTGATTTTATCGCGCTCTTCCTGGCTTAAGGGTGAAAAGGTTTCTGGCGTGGTGCTCAGGTCCGGACGATATTTCCAGACGGCACTTTCATTGAAGGTCGTAGAAGCCGTAAACTGGTCCCATGTGCCATCGGGCATGGGATTGGCCTGGACATTCTCCATGATCTTGTCACGCCTGGCTTCCTGGGTCTCCATGTGGGTGGCCATTTCCGACAATGAGTCAAACCATTGCAGCATGTGAAGTTTACGTGTACCCATTTGACGAAATACGCGCATCCTGGCGTCATCCATTTCCATGGTCTTCTTTACAGCTCCCATCCAGTGATTCATTACAGTTGAAAAAACGGGAATGTCTTCCGTTTCCGCCTCGGAAACCACCATGAATCCCTGGCCATGAACATTGAACACGAATAGGGCAACGATAGCAAATAATAATTTTTTCATCGGTTGATTGTTTTGATTAGTTTTAAAAGATAAGGTTTTTTAAAATATATTTTAAAATTACAGTCAATAATTGATTGAAATTTAAATGATTATCTCCCAAATATGGTACCGCCCATTTTGGTTATATCATAATGTTTCAAAATCATTGCCTTTTTATTTCCCCTGAAAATTGAATTCTAGGAAGGAAATTAGTAATATCACTTATCCATTTTTCAAATTCCTGTTTTTTAAATGAAACTCGATATCAACTTCGTCCGCTCCCAGTTCCCGGCCTTTTCAGAACCTTCACTTTATGGATGGGCATTCTTTGAGAACGCCGGTGGCTCCTACCCCTGCAAACAGGTAGTAAACCGACTTACTGATTTCTATAAAAGAACCAAGGTGCAGCCTTATTATCCCTATCCCGCATCCATTAAAGCAGGAGAATTGATGGATTCGGCTTATGAGCGGATGGCGGCCTACCTAAACGTTGATCCGTCGGAGGTGCATTTCGGGCCGTCGACCACCCAGAACGTATATGTTCTGGCCAATGCCATGAGGCCGATGTGGCATGATGGCGATGAGATCATCGTCTCCTGCCAGGACCATGAAGCCAATGCGGGTGCATGGAGGAGACTTGCTGAGCGCGGCATCAAAGTGCTTGAATGGCACGTGGATTCAGATACAGGCTTGCTTTCTGTTGAGACTCTGAAAAAACTGATGTCAACACGAACTAAAATGGTGGCATACCCGCACTGCTCCAATGTTATCGGACAGATCAACCCGGCCGGGGCCATCAATAAGATTGCCCATAAGCATGGCGCAATTGCCGTTATCGACGGTGTGGGATATGCGCCGCACGGATTCCCGGACCTGCAGGAGCTGCAGACCGATGTCTATATGTTTTCAACCTACAAGACCTTCGGCCCCCACCTCGGGATGATGTACCTCAGCGACGATCTTATGGGTAAAATGGAGAACCAGGCGCATTTCTTCAAGGAAGGCATTACCAGGAACATGTTCACCCCTGCAGGTCCCGATCACGCACAGATCGCTTCTGTGAATGGGATACTCGATTATTTTGATTCACTTTACGAACATCATTTTAAAGACAACGCTTCCTCTCCCCAACGGAACAACGCCCTTAGAAAGATGTTCAGGGAACACGAGACCGGGTTGTTGACGAAGTTGCTCGATTTTTTGAGATCCAGGGACGACATCTGGATCTTAGGCTCTGACCAGCCTGCAGACAGGCTGCCCATTGTTTCGGTAATTCCGAAGAATATGAGCGTTATGGAACTCTATGAGAAATTGACGAGGCATAACCTCATGCTGGGCTTTGGCCACTTTTATGCGGTTCGTCCTTTAATGGATATGGATATAGATCTCGAACCCGGGGTTCTCCGGATGTCTTTTGTACATTACACCAATCAGGATGAGATCGATCAGTTGATCAATGGCCTGAAGAAGGCCCTTAATTAGTTTTGACGGGACATTCCCCAGGGAAATAACTCAATCATGAAATCAATATTTATTCAGTTTTTGCCATTTGAAAAAATTGACCGTAATATCAGGGAGCATCAGAAAACAATTTCATTTTTAAAACTCTTAATAAAGAGTTATTTTTAAAGCCTTTAAAAATAAAGCTATGCTAAAGAAAAGTTTAAGGGTATCGGGAGCAATGCTCATACTTTTATCAGTTTTTATAATTGCTTTAAACAAGCAGGATAAAACAAGTTCTACATCAATTTCGAATGAAGAGATTGTGGAAATACACAAGCAGAATCTTTCGAAAAGCCCCTTTAGGGAGTCTCTTAAGCTGTCTAAGGCAGAACGCAAAGCCGCCGGAATCCCTCCTAACAAATATTTTGAAGAGGAATATGAATTAACCATGAACCCTATTTTGGGAAGGCCAACCTTTGAAAATCTTGATGATATCAGGAACAAGATCAAAATAATGGCCGCCTCCAAGGCTCCGGGTGACGGGATTGACGGCAACTGGGAATCCAGAGGGCCTGATAATTTTGGCGGCCGAACCAGGGCAGTAATGTTCGACCCGAACGACCCCACAAATGAAACCGTATTTGCCGGAGGTGTAAGTGGAGGATTATGGAAAAACACTCAGATATCGAATGCGAATTCGGCCTGGATACGTATGGATATCCCGAGTAATCTCAATATATCATCAATAGCATATGATCCTAATAACACCAGTGTTTTTTATGTTGGAACAGGAGAGTCTTATGTGAACGGTGATGTTAACGGTGACGGGGTGTGGAAGTCTGAGGATGCGGGCGAGACCTGGACCAATGTCTTTGGCGGAATATCGGGCCCTACTACCTTCGAATCGGCTTCAAACATCACCGTGAACAACCCTTCAGAAATAGCAGGAGATTATATTTCTGTACCCACCACAAATTTCGGGTCAACGATCACCTCGGTAATCACTGCCGATCTTGTTCTGGCCAATGACAGCAGCGGGGTGCCTACTGAAGGTTGTAATGCTTTAGGGGAGGACGCAACTGGTAAAATTGCGCTGATAAGACGAGGGTCCTGCAATTTCACCGTTAAGGTCAAAAATGCCCAGGATGCCGGCGCGGTGGGTGTAATTGTGATGAACAATATCGATGGTTCACCAATCCCGATGGGCGGAAACGATCCTACTATCACCATTCCGGCTGTCATGATATCCAAGGCTGATGGAGATTTGATTGAAGCGGCTTTAGGTTCAGGAACTGTAAACGCTTCTCTCAATCCCATATCCGGCACTTTTACCGGAAACCTCGTGCCCGGTATTCAGCATATAAACGATATTAAAATAAAGGACAATGCCGGTGTATCTGAAATCTATGTAGCTGCCGGAGAAGCGTTCTATAAATCGGCCAATGCCGCTACGTTTCTTGGAGGACCTGAAATGGGACTCTACAAATCGGTTGATGGCGGAGCTTCATGGATCGAACTCGATTTACCCCTGACAACAGGAGGGAATAAACATGAGCCTAATGATATTGAGATTGGCGCTGACGGAACGATCTGGGTTTCAACTGAAGAGAGTGCCATTTATGGAGATGGTGGCGGTAAGATTTTTTCTTCGGCAGACGGTGTGAATTTTTCCGATGTTTTTACCGTGCCTGGTGGAGAAAGAACCCAAATTGCGGTTTCTTCACAGAATGCTGGAACAATTTATGTTTTAGCGGAGATTGACGGTGGGGTGAGCATGCTCAGGACCACAGACGGTTTTGCTGGTGCTCCGGAGAATATGGCCCTGCCAAACGACGCTGATCCGGGGATCCCGGCCAATGATTTTACGAGGGGGCAGGCGTTCTACGATCTCTTACTTGATGTTGATCCTTCCAATGATCAAATTCTGTATGCCGGGGGGATAGATCTTTTTAAGTCTTTAAATGCAGGAGCATCATGGAGCCAGTTCTCCCATTGGTTTGGCGGTTATGGGTTTCAGTTCGGAGGTCCTGATCAACATATGACTGCGTTCGCTCACAATAATCCGGACCGTGTGGTCTTCGGAAACGACCAGGGCGTATTTTTTTCAGACGATGGAGGGACGACCCTTGTTGAGAGAACCAATGGCTATATCACCACTCAATGGTATACGCTGGGAGTTGCCCCAACAACAGCTTTCTCGGGTGGAGACTATATCGTGGGTGGATTACAGGATAACGGGACTTTAATCTTCCAGGGAGCTTCCCCGGGTGTGAACAGTGCAATCAGGGCTTACGGAGGCGACGGGGCCTTCAGTTTCTTTGACCAGGACGGGTCTGACCAATACTTCATCAGGAATTTTATTTATAACAGGGCCATAAATCTTTTTGATCTTGGCACCAGCACGAATGTAACTATCAATGATGAGAATTCAAGTGTTGGGTTTTTCATTAACCCTCAAGCCTTGGATTCCAATTTAGACATTCTGTATTCCAACTACTCCTCCGGAAGCAGTATTGCTATAAGGCGGTATGCGGGAATCAAAGCTCAGAATACTATTGTGAAAACCGTGCTGTCTGATCCTGAATTGGTCAGCAGTGCCACTGCTTTAACCGTATCTCCATATACAACAACCTCCTCAACCTTGTTAGTGGGTACCATTCTTGGTGACATCCTAAAGGTAGAGAATGCTGATACGACACCCACCTGGACCAATATTGAAACCGGAAATATCATTGTTGGCAGTATTTCAGACCTGGAATTCGGGGCAGATGAGAATGAAATTTTCGCTACGGTCCATAATTATGGTGTGCAGAGTATCTGGTACACCAATGATGGCGGAGCAACCTGGACAGGCAAAGAAGGTGATCTTCCTGATATGCCTGTAAAGGCTATTATGCAGAGCCCGTTAAATCCGGAGGAAGTAATCATAGGAACTGAATTAGGCGTTTGGTACACCCAGGACTTTTCTTCTACAAGTCCGTCTTGGTTTCCGGCTTTTAACGGCATGAGCAATGTAAAGGTCACCGATATTGACCTGAGAGATGATAATGCAGTATTTGCATCTACATATGGGCGCGGCGTCTTTTCAGGGGAATTCACCCTGGATGCCAATGGCGATTTAGATGGTGATGGCGTACTTAATGGGGTTGATAATTGCGTTAATACACCTAATCCAGACCAGGCCGATACCGATGGAAACGGAATTGGCGACGCCTGCCAGGATACAGATGGTGACTCCATTCTCGATATCGATGACAATTGTGTTGAGGTCATTAATCCCGACCAGGAAGATACTGATGGAAACGGAATTGGTGATGCCTGCCAGGACACAGATGGCGATACCATTCCGGATAGTGAGGACAATTGTGTGGATACCCCAAACCCTGATCAGGAAGACCTGAACGGGAATGGAATAGGCGATGTTTGCGATACCAGTTATGAAGATCCCGGAAACATTACATTGGAGGTAGTCTCCGAGTCCTGCGAGGGCCAGGATAATGGTAAGATTAGTGTGAGCATGAACCAGACCTTTGTCAATTATACCGCCACACTTATAGGGGTTGCGCTCAACATAACCCAGCCCATTACAACGGGCGGCTTCACGTTTGAAGACCTGGTGGTTGGTGGCTATACCCTATGCATTTCCGTTGACGGAAGAGATTACGAGCAGTGTTATGAGATCAACATCGACGCGGCCGAGTCCCTGGATGGGATATTCAGTGAGGCAAATGATGGAGAAGACGATGCCGTAGAGGTGACATCGGTCACCATCGATACAGGAACACCACCGTTCAGTGTATATTTCAATGAAGAGATCATTCGAGTCACAAACGAGAGATCATTTGAAGTTGAAACAAACGGTTCGGGATTATTGGAGGTAAAGTCTGCTAAAGCATGTGAAGGCGTAATGAGCCGATATATTGAAGACCCGGGGACTTTTCAATTAACAGCCAGCCCAAATCCTGTAATAAATGAATTGAAGATTAGCTTTTCAAATAACGATAATGAGTCGGTTCCTGTTCAGGTATATGACATGAACGGGAAACTTCTGATGAACGACACTTTCATCGTTCAGAACTCGAGTTTTATCAAAGTGCCTTTTGGAAGGTTTAACAATGGAATTTATTTCGTCAGGCTGAATATAAATGAGCCTGAAGTCCTCAAAATCATTAAAAGATAAAGAACTATGAAAACAGAAATAAAATCACTTTTGGCCGTTGCGATTATACTGATATTCACGGGCTGCAGCGGCGGGGATGATGACGGTCCCTCAGGTCCCGGTCCCCAGCCGGAGAATACAGCTCCAACAAGGGTCTCTCAATTGATATTTCCTTCCTCAGACCTGTTGTGTATCGATAATGTGATCACGTTTGAATGGAGTGCCTCTACAGATGCTGAAGGGGATCCGATTACGTACAGGTTAGTGATTGCAACAGACCGGGATCTTACCAATATAGTTGAGCAGCGAAATGTATCTTCAACCAATGTTACCGTTTCCCTGGATGAGGGAGTTGCTTATTATTGGTCAGTTACCGCGAGAGATAACCAGGGCGCAGAGGCCGACCCTTCACCAACTTTTGCTTTCTATACTGAAGGGGATGGCGTTTCTAATCATGCTCCCTTTACCGCTGCATTGAACTCCCCTCAGAACGGTGAAACTTTAAGTCCTGTTTCGGTGAACTTGAGTTGGACGGGAGGAGATCCCGATCCGGGAGATGTGCTTTCCTATGATATATATTTCGGTGAAATTCAAGATCCGCCTCTGTTGCAAGCCAACTGGACTCTTGATAATATAGATGTCAGCACAAACACAGGAACAACTTATTACTGGCGGGTTGACACCAAGGATAATAGTGGTATAAAAACCATCGGACAGCTTTGGACCTTTAACGTAAATTAAATGATCATCCTGCCCGATTTTCAGGATTTTATCATCGCGATCATCAGAACAAGCAATAATAGTATTACCGAAGGAAGTGCCTTAAAAAACTGATCTTTGATTTTAATATGCATAGCCAGAGCGCCAAGCATTAAAATCGCGATCATCACAGAAACATGAAATTCGATTTGCTTGAAATAAATCGATAGCAAAAGAAGAAGTGCTGAAATTATTTTTAGAAAGCCTACAACATACATAAACCAACCCGGTAATCCGTAAACATCGAATTCTTCTTTCATGCTCACCGCAGACCCGCCCCTGTAAGGCGTTCTTTTATTCACCCTGAGAATCCAGACATTGAGCAATGTCAACGAAACAGCAACCTTGATAATAATTTCTATAATTTGCACCTCACTTTATATTTTTTTCAATAAACCAGAAAAAAGGCATGATCTGATGCCTATAACTCCGCTATGCAAAATAGGGAATTAAATCATTGACCATTTGATCTTTTATGTTTAAAACCGATTAAATCCAATTAAAGACCTGAAATGATCATGTTTCCCACCGTACCATTTCTTTACACTCATTGAACGGCAAGTGTTAATAAACAGGCGTGATAACCTGAAAAATTTTAGCTAAAGCAGGCCACCTTAAGATTCTTAGAGTAAATTCTGGCATCTAAATTGATCTGTTAAACGTATATGTGAATTATTTTTAATTAACTTGAATTCATGAAGATTTTACAACCATATATTTTTTGCATGATCTTGTCCCTTGTCCTTGGCCCGATCACTGAAATTCAAGCCCAGGCAGCCTTACCGTTTCCGGAAATCAAGGAGCTTAAGCCGTTGAGAAGCCAGGTTGATTCCACGCTTTACAAGGATTTGTTAAATGAGCTGAATAAAAATCCTAAATGGAAAAGCCTGATCAGGTCAAAACGCATGGCCGTCGGGATCGTTGACTTGAAAAACCCGGAATCAGTGCGGTATGCCGGGATTAATGAAAACCACATGATGTATGCAGCAAGCCTTCCTAAAATAGCAGTCCTGCTATCCGCTATGGATGCTTTTGAAAAAAAGGAACTTAAGGAGACGGCCGAGATCAGGTCTGATATGAAACTGATGATAAGTAAATCAAATAACCCCGCTACCACTCGTATGATCGACAGACTTGGCATGGAAAAGATCGAATCGGTAATGCTGGATCCCAGGTATGGATTATACGATGAGGAATTCGGAGGGGGATTATGGGTAGGTAAGCGTTATGGACGTGGTGGTGCCACCAACCGTGAACCGCTGAAAAACCTGAGCCATGCAGCAACGGCTTCCCAGGTTTGCCGTTTCTACTATATGCTGTGTTACGGGAAACTGGTTAGCAGGGAAAGATCCCGGCAGATGTTACAGATCATGGAAGCGCCTGCTTTAAAGCATAAATTTGTGAATTCCCTGAGCCAGATCGCTCCCGGTGCAAGGGTTTTCAGGAAGTCCGGATCATGGAAAACGTACCATTCCGATTCTGTTCTGGTATGGGGGAAAGATCCGAAAAGACGTTATATCCTTGTAGCTCTTGTTGATGACCCTTCAGGTGAACAGATCATGAGAAACCTCGTTAAACCGGTAGAGGCGGTCTTGAGAATTTAAATTTTAGAATTGGATTTTCTATTTTCGTTTCAGCATAAAAAAATCCGGATTTCCAAAGTAATTCTTTGTAATTTGATTTCAAAGGCATCCATGATTCATCAATGAAAAAGATTATTGCCAAGGTTTTTGATTTGGAGGAGGATGAAGTCAGGAGATCGCTGTTACTTCAGCTCAACATATTCCTGCTCATCACTACTCTGCTAATCGTTAAACCCACGGTTAATTCCTTATTTCTTTCCGAACTAACCTCCGATGCTTTACCATTAGGTTATTTGCTTACAGCCCTTTTTGCCGTGTTGGGCTCCTACTATTACAACCAGATGCTTGAACGCCATAAGTTCAATCGCATTATTGAGGCTACAATTGTGATCTCGGTGCTGTCTCTGATATTATTCGGATTTGCATTGCACTTTGAACTCGCACATGGATACTGGCTGTATGTTCCTTATGTATGGGTGGCCATATTTGGATTGTTGACGGCATCTCAATTCTGGATTCTGGCTAACCTGGTGTATAATGCCAGGGAAGCTAAACGGGTATTCGGATTTATAGGTGCCGGGGCCATAGCCGGGGGGATTTTTGGTGGATACCTGGCTTCATTGCTGACAACCATAATCGATTCTGAAATGCTACTGCTCGTGGCGGCTGTGGTATTAAGTGCATGTTTACCAATTACCCGATTTATCTGGAAGACCGAGATCAGGTCTCTTAACCGATTTCAGATTTCATCGAGGAGCATTCCGTCAGCAAAAAGCCCTTTCAAGCTTATACGTGAGTCCCGGTTGCTGAGTCTGATAGCTCTTGTTATTGGCGTAAGTGTTCTGGTAGCCAAGCTTGTAGATTATCAGTATAGCGATTTTGCCTCCAGGGCGATTGAAGATCCGGAGGAATTAACGGCATTCTTCGGATTCTGGTTTTCAACACTAAGCCTGATCTCTTTACTTATACAATTGTTTTTTACCAAACGCGTGGTAGGTATCTTCGGGGTTGGCCGATCCCTCTTATGGCTTCCCGGGGGGATTTTAATAGGATCGTTGTTGCTGTTGTTCGTCCCACAACTTTGGGTCATCGTACTGATTAAAGTAGTAGACGGCAGTTTGAAACAATCTGTAAACAAAGCAGCGACTGAATTATTATCCATTCCCATTCCCATCGAAATCAAAAAAAAGACAAAAACATTTACAGATGTTGTAGTAGACAGTATCGCCACAGGAATGGCCGGGATAATCCTGCTATTATTTGTAAATGCATTTGATATTTCCTCCACATTCGTAAGCCTATTGGTGGTTTTGCTCATAAGCGTCTGGATAGTATTGATAATCAGGCTTCGCAAGGCGTACATCATCTCGTTCAAACATTTGCTTCATGTTGAGGAGCCAAGAAGAGAAAGGGAGGCCAAAAAAGATTTCAAGGTTACGTCAATCGTGGATACCGTATTGCGATGCTTTAAGACAGGAACTGAAAATCAGGTTCTGCACATGCTCAGAAAGACCCTTGAAGTAAAGGACGAACGGTTCTTCTATGGAATAAAAGGACTGCTGAGTCATCCTTCCGCGCGTATCAGAGCCCTGGCCATTGAAAACCTGTATTATCTTTACAACGAAAACCTGAGTTCTGTTATTGAAGGGATGGTTTACGACAAAGACCAGGACGTTACCACCGAAGCGTTTCGATACCTGCTCAAACACTATCCAAAGGATCCGGTTGAATTATTTAGCCGTTATCTGAACTCTTCCGACATTACTATTTCAAACGCAGCTCTTATAGGGTTGGCACAGGAATTAAGAAATAACATTAAACTCCAGGACCGCTACCATCTTGATCAGCATATAGAACATGCGCTCAAGATAATGGGGCAGTACGACGAAGAGGAACAGAAAACAAATATTCAGGAGGCTGTTCTACTGGCCATCGGACATGCTCGTGTAAATCCATTCTATCACCTCATTCACTCATTTATCAACAAAACGGATGAGCCTGATCTCATCAAAACTGCTATCAAAAGCGCTGGTCTTACCCTTGAACCTCAGTTTATCGATCCGCTAATCGATCTCCTGTCATGGAAAGATCACCGTTCTGCAGCAGCTGATGCCTTATTTCGTTACGGTGAGCCAATAATCGACATCCTTGTTCATAAGGTGAAATCTGAAATAATCGATCATCAGGATTCAAAGTTTACGGTTTTGGTCATTGAGAGATTTGCATCTCAAAGAGCAGTTGATGCCCTTATGTCCCTCACCAGGAATACAGAACATCAGATAAAAGTAGAAGCCATAGAGGCATTAAAGAGATTGAAATGGAAACACAAGCATCTACTTATTTCTGACCGATTTATAATAGATCAGATCCTGGACGAGTGCCAGCTTTACCAGACCACTTTATCTGTGATGCACGCCCAGATAATCATTCAGTTTAAAATGAACTCAATTAAAACGGTGAGTGCGCTTCAACAAAAAGCCCGCGTAGGATTGATTAACCTTCTTGAAAACCGGCTGGACAGACAGTTAGAGCGTATTTTCAGGTTTCTTGGCCTTAAATATCCGCCAGATGATGTAGATCCCATATTCGATTCAATTAAAAAGGGAAAGGAAGAGCAACGTGTTCATGCCCTGGAATTCCTCGATAATATACTGGATAAGCATCTCAAAAAGGAACTGATCCCGTTAACAGAATCTATAATATCTGAACCGAATACTGCAGACAGGCTTCAAAAGGTCATAACCAACCCTTTGAGTGAAATAGAAAGTTTTCATCTGATCTTTAAACGAAAAGATTTTAAGCTGAAAATGGCCGTTCTCCATCTTATAGGTACAATGGATAATAATGATTTTCAGGACGTTCTGATGGTAGCCATTGAAGACTCGGATAAGCGAATAAGGCAAAAGGCCAGTGAAATTCTCAAATTCGTGCCTTAATTTCGTATGAATTTATCAATGCTCAGGGCCAGGCTCATATGGTCGGATGCGGAGTTCTTCCCCAGGACGTTGCTCATAAGAACGACGATGTAATTGCAATTATCAGGATGCTCAACTATTGCCACTGAGTTCATATAATTAAAGACATTCCCCTTATATTTCCCACAATTCGGGTCTTTGACCCTGTCGCATTTATACAGGCTACCCGATTTAAAATAAACCGCCGCATCCTTAAGGGCTGCCGCCTGGGCGTATCGAATTCTTCGGTCTGTCATATACATAAGGCGCTTCATTTCAAGGCTCGAGGCTTCATCTATTACTTTCCCCTGTTCCAGCTGAATAAGGAACTTCATTAGGCCCAGTGGTGTTCCTGTACTTCCTCCTTTATCCCCGACATAATTGTTAGCCCCTCTGGTAAAGAAACTCCCCAATCGCCATTCATCGTGCCCAATTCCCAATTCCCGCAGGGGCAGGTTAACTACATCGTTGGCAAGATTGGTAAGTTCTGAGCGAGGTGTATTTTTAAAATAGGCATCTGCATCCTCCTGGCTGAGAGACGGATATTTTTCCCTGAAGGCATGCATTAAGAGAGCCTCCCGCCATACGATACTGGCCGCCCCGTTATTGCTTACAGACATCATATGGTCTGCCCATTCAAAAAGGCTGAAAACATCACTTGCGATCACCTGCCGTTTTACCAGTTTTTTAGTCTCAATATTGAAGATGGGAACAGTGTGCTCATCGGTGAGCCCCCACTGTCCGGCCTTTACCTCTCTCGTTTTCAATAGTTCAACCCGTTTTTCGTAAGAGTCTGGATAGATCTTGTTCAACTGATCGAACAAGGCTACCAGGACAGCAATTTTACCGACACTTCCCGGCTGGTATCCCAGGTTTTCATTCCGGTGTGCATACCGTATGCTGTCCGGATCGGAAATATCCAGGAGGGCAAGTGAATAGCTTCTGTCGAGGCCCCTGAACATCCCATTTATCCGTTGTTGAAGAAATTCATCGCTCTTAAAAAAATCATCGAGCCGGATATTCTTTCTGTCCTTGAGAAGCAGTTTGATATCTGAAAGTGATTTGAGCGCTCCGGATGGTATTTTAGTCCCGTCCGAAATCTCCCCCGTATTAATCATTTCAAGACGCTTAAGTCGCTTGATCCCGCTATATTCATAACCGTCTATGGGGTAGTAATTCACTGAAAGTAAGAATAGGCACAAAAAACCGATTATATAGGCTTTCATAGTACTGAGTTTAAATTTTTGTATCGAGTTTGATCATTTTCTTCGGATCTACCTTAGGTGTAATAGATTCCAGGTATTCGGAACCTATGGCACGCTTATTCTCAACAAAGGGGCGGATCTGGAAAAGCCAAAGTTTATCATTTTTAAAACCGAGTTCCACATCGTAGGCTCCTTCATAATCAGGATGAACTTCCTCGCTCATCTTCTTCTCTATTGAACGCGCCATCATGCGTATATCATTTATATTCCCCGGATTCAGAATAGGACTTTCAAAAGAAGCATACTCCTTCTTTGTTCCGCCGCTTTCCGGTAATCGATTGTAATCGAAGTCCCTGGCGGGTGATAAATAGCGATAGCCTCCTCTGTTGTATAAGAGCAAAGATTCGGCCAGCTGGCCATCTACGGCCCCTCCGGCGCCACGGCTAAAAGCCACCGTGAGGTCCTCGTCATCACCTGAAGTAATTCCCTTGGTAATCAGAACACCCGAGTAATCTACATCCACGCTGGGTATGACCAAAATGGAAGGGAAAACATTCTCCGGATTCAGCAAATATTTCTGGCGCCATTTAAAGGATCTTTCTGTGTAAGGCGATGCCCAGACATCTTTGATGCCCTGCCAGATTTTTACTTCATTCACCACATTGAAAAGTGTCAGGTTCAATCCGGCTCCAGTAAAATCCTTTAGATCTTCCATATTGGTGTCACTTCTCAGGAAAACGGGGACCTCACCCAGGGGTTGTCCAAAAACAGAGTTGAACGCACTGCTGAATTCAGAAGTAAATGATGGATCCAAAGTGATGTTTTTGATCGCATTTCTGAGAATTTCCAGTTTTTCCAGTTGAAAGGCCTCAACCTCTTTCTCTGCTTTTGCCTCAGAACGCATCTTATCTGCTTCCTTGAACATGGCGTTTAAGAAATCCCAATAACTTCCATCATAACCGGGCATTGGCAAGTCCATATGCTTTTTAAAAATACCGAAAGGAATCACCAACCCCTCCACTACATTTTCGGGGAACATTTTCTTCAATTGTCCCAGGTTGGCAGCCTTCGGACCGCAAGATTTCCCCGAGTCCCTTGCATCCACATCCCTCATGTTAAGAACCGCCGTTTCCGATAAACGGATCTCGCCAACCGGAACTGATATCCGGTCTTCACTTCTTTCTTTCTTCTCGAACAACTTTCGTTCATCTTCGTTCATTTCATCTGCGAGTTTCATGATGACATTTCCCTTGTTGGAGACCGCATAGAACACCTTCCTGCCCTGATAAGCCTTCAGGTCATTCAGGTTGGAATCTGATAAAGCTGAATTCGGTATTCCCAGGTTCCTGGCCAGTAATTGCACATGTGAAACCAGGTTGCCTTCCGAAACGGTTGCAATCCCGGCCACAGGTTTAAGATCTGACGGTGGTTTTTGAAAAACATAGATCTTATCGGAATCTACTGCGAGTTCTTCCACATAGCCATCTATTACTACCAGTTCTCCCATGGCATAACCGGGATTCAGGCCACGAAAACTACTTTGGTTAGTCAGCTGGAAAACCTTGTTCACAAGGGCATCTTCTCTTGCGATAATATCTCCCAAATCTCCAACCATTCTTCCCAGGTAAAGCAATATTGAACTCCTGATACGATCGTCAATAAACCCATAGGCCAGGGGCTCGAATCTGACATAACGATCCACCTCCTCCTGGTAATAAGCTTTGACCATGGCAACACTCCATTCAACCATGCTCCTGGCATTTTCGAGGAAACGGTTGAGATCTGCCAGGGACATCGCCTGCGTATTCAAGGCCTCGAGATTGAAATTGAGTTCATCCCATTCGTGAAATTCCAGAAGGCCCGCGCCTGTATTAGCCATGCCGAGGTAACAAATCTTGTTCATCAGGGCGTGAAGATCCAATGCCTCCCATTGCGGCGCAATCCTGAAGATCAGGGTTTCAATCTTAAGCGATATATCCAGCATCTCCAATCTATAAGCATTGCCTGCGTCTTCTTCTATTGCCTTTCGGAGGTCAAAAAGCAGTTCAGAGGCATCGATAATAAAGGCCTCGGGAGATTCAATTGTTTCATAAGTTTTAATGAAGGATTTTAATTTATCACCTATGGTTGTATCACTCCACAACTTGCTCTTTGAAATTAGAGTTTTCAGCTCTATGGGCTTATAATAAGCTCTCATGGTTTGAACCAGTTCATTTAGTTGCCTGTTCAAGTCCCCATTAAGCCTGGAAGATTGTGATCTCTGGAACTGTACAACCTTTTCGATGTCGGCCTCGGAAGGTGATCCATGGATCTTTATCCTTAAATCCATAAATGGTAAATATGCATCTGAGATGATCTTGGATTGACTTCGCATAAGCTGGCCAAGGTTTTCATCGCCCGAATAGGGAATGTCTTTCATGCTTTGGCGCAGCAGGAAGAAGTGTTTTTCTACGGCCTCGTCGTTCTTAAGCAGTTGCTTGTAGAAATTCAAGCCCCAGCTTTGTTCGTCTTCCGCCTGGATAGCTCCCCGATAAAATTGAGCTTTCCTCAATATCCAGCCATCATCAACCGATTGAAGATATCGGCCCAGCTGATACTGTTTTAAACGCGAAAAGTGGTTTTCCTGATTCCAGAGTTCAGACGGCTTGGTGGCCGTTAGGATCTGACCCAGGTAAATATGATTCTCATCAGCAAGTTTAACCACCTCATCCTTGTACCGCGCATGCTGAACACCGGGGCCAATTGCCTCCGGGCACGGATCTTTTGGTTGACGTATACTTCCGTCCTTACAGAACCACCTGATATCTTTATAGGGGCCACGAGGATCGGATTTATATTGGAGAATGCGTTCGCGAATTTCGTGTTCGGTAAGTGATTGAGCCCAGTTAACATGGCTCAATCCGAGGCTTATAGCCGCCAAAAGCAAAATTCTATGCGGATTGATTAATCTTTTCATTCTAAAAATGGGGGTTTCTGTCGTCACATTGTAATATTCAAAAGATAACAGAAATAATTTCAACGTCAAAACGAAAAACTAAAGCAATTATTAGCTCTTTCTGGATTTTGAAGGTCAAAAGCGAAGAAAGTTCGCGGCGAATTCCGATTATTGCTCAGGTTTAAGAGACAGATCAGTGATCAGTTAACTGAATTTTGGATCGAATTCTGCTGAGGCTTACCGGAGTTATCCCAAGATAGGACGCTATATAGTTCAGGGGTATCCTTTGGATTATATGCTGAGAGTGTTGAAATAGATTAAGGTAGCGTTCTTCGGCCGTATGGAATTGCAAACTTTCAATACGCTCGACGGTTTTCACATAGGCTCGTTCAAAAATCAAGCGAAACAATCTTTCAATGTCCGGATTATCATCATACAACTTGAATAGCTTGGCTGAAGTAATCCCTATCAATTCACTATCCTCTATCGCCTCTATCCCTTTTTTAGACGGGTTCGCATCAAACAAACTGTCTGATCGGGCTACAATTGAATTTTCAAACTCAAAGCTTTCAGTTATGCTAAGACCGTTTCTTAAATAATGTATCCGGAGCAGGCCGCTTTTTACAAAATAAATCGTTCGGCAAACACTTCCGATAACCTGAAGCTCATCACCCTTCTTTATTGAAATCGCGTTTGATATTTCCTCCAAAAGCTCTTTAGATCGTTCCGATAATGGGTAAATCTCATCTATATGTTCAAAAAACTCTTTCACCCCGCCTGATCTTAAGCCCTTAGTTAATGCTATTAACTAATGTAATCATTTAAAACACAAGTTCAAAAAAGGCGCTAATCAAAATGAATTAGCGCCATGATTGCTATTAATTGTAGGGATACAATTTAATACTACAAGAATATCATAAATATCACTGGTTTGAATTAACATTTGTTAATTAATGAACCCTTAACGCTCAGGAATTCATTTATTGATCTTTCAATCGGAGATATTATCAATCTGGTCAAGTTCGAGAATGGTATTGAGTAAGACGTTTGCTCCGTTTGTCATTTCTTTGAATGTGGAATATTCGTCGGGCGAATGCGAAACACCTCCTTTACTGGGAATAAAAATCATCCCTGTCGGTCCCAGAAGTGCCATTTCCTGTGCATCATGCCCTGCCCCGCTTGGCAGGCGCTTTGACGAATGGCCGAGTCCTGTACATATTTCTTCAATAAGATCCTGAATGGTGATCGAGGTCAGTGCCGGTTCTCCGGTAGCACTAATGCTGCGAAATTCAAAAGAGGTATT
Organism: Flavobacteriaceae bacterium; assembly: GCA_041618535.1. Lineage (GTDB taxonomy): Bacteria > Bacteroidota > Bacteroidia > Flavobacteriales > Flavobacteriaceae > SHLJ01. The sequence continues at coordinate 4,445 of JBFKFP010000030.1, read as the reverse complement.
GTACTTCTCCCCAATGAAGGCTGAGCGGTCCTCGATCTGGGCAAACAATTGATCCAGTACGTCATTACTCAGATCACGAAGCTCAAGGCTGAGAACGACTTTTCCGGGAATAACGTTCGGAACCCCCGGAAATGCCTTGATCCTTCCGACCGTCCCAACCTGAGTTCCTTCCATTTTCCTGACGATCTCATTAACAGCCAGTGTAAATTCAGCAGCGGCAAGCATGGCATCCTGTCTGCGGTCCATAGGTGTGGTCCCGGCATGATTTGAGAACCCGGTGATCTCCACATCCCACCATCGCAGCCCGACAATTCCCTGCACTACCCCGATGTCCAGCCCGGACTCTTCCAGGATCGCTCCCTGTTCTATATGCAGTTCCAAAAAGGCGTGAAATGCATTATCGGCTCTTGCCACCTCAAAAATGCGCTCACTATCTCCGCCAAGCCGGTCAATTCCCTGGCCATTGGTAAGGCCGGAAGCCGTCATCACATCGAGGGTTTCGTCCTCTATGGCCCCTGCAAGTGCCCGGGAACCTAATACTCCGCCTTCTTCATTCGAAAACACGATGAACTCCAGAGGATGTTTGGTCTGTATGTTCTTATCATTGAGTACCTTCAGTACTTCTATGCCCGCGAGAACACCAACTTGTCCGTCGTAGTGCCCCCCGTTGGGTACGCAGTCGATGTGTGAGCCAAAACCAATAGGGCTGAGGGTGCTGTCAATTCCGGCCCTTTTCGCTATCAGGTTCCCCGCATAATCGATGGATACATCAAGGCCCAGTTCTGTGAGGTCTTTTCTTATCCACTGCAGGGCCTGGATATTGTAATCGCTGAATGCAATGCGGTCGTTGCCTTTAGTCAGGGGATCATCAAACGAGGCCAGTGAATCAAAGCTCGTGATCAGCCTTTCAGCATTAATCAGGACAAGTTCCCTGTCAGCTGTCTTGATCACGGCTTTATCCCTTTTTTCCTCTTTTTGATCGCAGGCGAAGAATGGCAAAAGGAACATAAAAAGAACAAGATTCAATGGGGTAAAGAATGCTTTCATATCGGTTCGCTTTGAATTAAATATAAGGAGATTCTTCCAGCCGTGACAAATAAAAAGCCATCTCCATGGATGGCTTTTAATTCCTTTCAAACGGTTATCATTCGGGAACTGTAAACTCCACGAACATATTCTTCTCCGCGGCATTCGGCACTTCCGAGATGAGGGCGTAGTTCCCGGGAGAAAGGTTGGCCGTAAAATATTGTACGCTGCCTGCCGGTGATTCATTGGTGCCGCCCATGAAGGTCACTCCGTCTGGTGATGGCGTCATCAGTCCTGTGGGTGTAGCCCAGTTCATCCAGGCTTCGAGCGCCTGTTTGTCAGCATTATCCCCGAACTGAACAAGGTTCACATCATGCCCAACAAAGTTTTCATGCACGATCTGATCTTCGAAATTGACCCGGACCACATTTACGCCCTTTTTGAATTCCCCGTCGATCCTGGTCCCTTCGGTGCTGGATATATTGACCTGAACTGTCGATTCTGGAGGCTGGGCTCCACTGTCCTCATTCAGTACGATGAGTTCCTTAACCATTCCCATAGAACTATGGAATTTACCGTCGGCCATTTTCACATAGCATTCTATGATGTAATATCCGGGTAACAGGTTTATGCTGAAAGTATTGGTCTTGGCAGGCGAGATCATTCCCGAACCCCCGCTGAAGACGATCTGGGAAAACCATTCCGGCAATTCACCAAATGCGGCCATGGCATCATCAATGTTACCTTCAATGATCAATTCCATGCCCTTGTCGAAGGGAGGCATAACCTGGGCTTTTGTATCTGCTATACTTTTGCCCTCAGGGTATTTATCGAACAGGATGAAATGGGGCTCATTCGATCTATTGATGTATTTAAAGGTGTTCCATCCGGATTTTATGGTGTCCCTGACCTGGAAATCCATGACATTGGTGACTACCTCAATGATCTCAGGGCCGGCCTTTTCCTCTAATTTGATCTCCGGGGCCTTGTCTGCTTTCTTATCGGATTTGCAGGCCATAAAGACAAGGACAAGCAAGGCAGGGAAAAGGATCTTGAGTGAATATCGAATTTTCATGTTTGGTTGGTTTTTGGTTGATTCATTAAAAATACTGAAAAAATAAAAGAAAAGATAAATCATGAATTCCTGACAAATTCGTAACTTAATAGGTCGGGTTTCCCGGATATTTCGGTTTCATTTGTCATTCGGTAATAGGGGAATCCTTAAAGCCAGGTAAAATGAACTTCAAAACTTCTCTACAGCCCTTTAAATTCTTCGCCTCCTACGGAATAATCGGTGGCCTGATCGGCATCTTAATATATGGCCTTTGGATTGATCCTGTAAACGTTTGGATGGAATGGCAGGTGCCATTCGTCCTCGGGCTGTTCGTTGGATGGACCTTAGGGCTTTATTACAAGATATTCATAAAACGGATTAGGTAATTTACATTCTGTTTTTTTGAATGGCTCATCAATATTCCGATAAAATCTAGTTTTTTAGCGAACGATTTCCTGAAGCTTCCGAACCAATGCGGAAAGCAGGGAATACTTAAAATGGATCGCTTGAATAGTCAAGGTCATGATACATGAAAACATGATCAATGTCATTTTTTTAACGTCCTAATATTGATTTATTTACAACCGACTGAAACAACGATTCAAAAACACTACACTATGAAAACCCTCGCACAGATCAGGAAGAATACCAATTTACTGGCCTGGTCTATCGGCCTGGTCTATTTGTGGTTTGGTACTTTGAAGCTTTTCCCCGGAATAAGCCCCGCTGAACAGCTTGCTACCAACACCATTGAAACTTTGACCTTTGGCCTGATACCCTCTTTCCTTTCAATTAAACTTCTTGCCATCTGGGAAGTTGTTGTCGGGATTGGCCTGATTCTCAATTTTAAAAGGAATTTGATTATCAAATTAGCATTGGTACATATGGTCTTTACCTTTACGCCATTATTCTCCCAGACCGAACTGTCCTTTAATTACCTGCCTTACGGATTCACATTAGTGGGTCAATATATCGTTAAGAATGTGATCATCATTGCCGCTTTGCTACACCTTTACAGGGAAGATAATTGAGTTTTTTATCGCACAATCATCGGGTTTTGTCATGACAATAGTCATAAAAAAAGTAACCTGTCATAGATATATTTGAGCGTTACGCACTGTTGGTCTATTGACCAAGATTTCGGAATTTGATTTTTTGTTAAAAATCATATATTCATCGCGTCAATCTAATTATCGAAAACATGAAAAAAAAACTGTTTTATACCTTATTGATCTCGACCTTGTTGTTCTTTGGTTTCCAGGTTGTTAATGATCAATTGCACCTGTTGCAATCACCAGGAGCCGAGGTTGAGAATTATGTTGAACCCGACTACGGCCTTGGATCGGGACACATAGATTCACTCAAGCCATTCCCTAATGTAAAAAAAGGAGAACGAACACCTTTCAATCTTTGGGAATATGGCGGAAAGGGCAAGAGCTCCTTTATGGACCCTAACCTTCCCATGAGCTGGGCCGAATGGATGGAATACCATAACAAGCAGAAGCCCAAACTCATGGCCGATGTAAAGGCCTATATGAATTCCCGATATGATTTTAACGGGAATTCATTTGAAGGGAAATTTATGTCAGGCGGACGAAAACCTGTTATGAAAGGACCTGTAACCCGCCTGCCTAAAGGCATTTCTTCTTACGAGGAACTGGCTGAATTTTTACCGGAAGAAATCAGGGAACGCGATCTTTTCCCATTTAAGCCTTTGGCTCACCCATTGGCCTCCACGGCGCATATGGTATTTCCCGACAATTGGAACAAGGCTCATCCCGAGCATGTCCGCATTGATGTGGATCACGATTACCCCGACGAATACCTCCCTGAATTTCCGCCACCGATGTTCCTTACCACACACAAGGAATTGGGTGACGTGACAAAAGGGAAGGAGGTTACCCTGGGTAATTATTACGAGATCTTTAACGGGTTGCTAACGCCGGAACAAATGGAGGGTTTGAAGGAACTCCTGCGGCCAACTCCAACTACCTGGTTCAACCAGACCACCCACAGGGTAACACGGGAGCCCAGTGCCGGTGTATCCTGCTTCTCATGCCATGTTAACGGGCATACCAATGGCGCCTTTGAATTAGGCCCGGACAGCAGGCCTCATCTGGCGCGATTGCGGGTAGGCACACCCTCTATGCGGGGCAATTACAACCTGATGCAGTTGTCTTCGAAGCGTTCAATCCGCAGCATGGATCACTTTGCCGAGATCGAGGAATATTTTGATGGCGATCCGGGCATGATGCAGCATATCGGTCCGCGCGGGCACCAGAAATCGGTGGCGAACCGCATGGGTGATTTCAACGCTATGCTCGACTTTCCTCCTGCACCCAAACTCAACGCCATGGGCGACCTG
>JBFKFP010000029.1:0-23116 GCA_041618535.1 Flavobacteriaceae bacterium | reverse complement strand
GGCAATCTGGCAGCTGCCACATCAACCGGTGGAATGACCAACAAGAAATATGGAAGGATTGGAGACAGCCCTGTAATAGGTTCAGGCACTTATGCCAATAACACTACATGTGCGGTCTCTTGCACAGGTAGTGGAGAATTCTTTATTCGTGGTGTTGCAGCCTATGATGTGTCTTGCCTGATGGAGTATAAGGGCTATTCTTTACAGCAGGCCACTGATGAAGTAATTCACACCAGGTTAAAAAAAATAAACGGGGACGGGGGACTGATAGCTTGTGACCGATTTGGAAATATATGCATGCCATTCAATACGGAAGGCATGTACAGGGCCTCAGTTGACGCAGGCGGGCGTAAAGTTATCGCAATTTATACCTGATCAGAGGAAGGGAGCCTCTATTGGCAAGACAGTTACTTTTCTCTTCTTTATATCGAATTGGTCTCCATTTGAGAGGACATGAACCCGGAGGTTAACCATGGTCATCGGAGTTCCTTCAGGCAGAACTTCTTCATTGTTATGAGTGAGGTCATTTCCATCGAATACGATGACCATGCCTGAACCGATTACTGTACAGTCGTTTCCATTTTTGATTATCATACCAGTGTCCTCAGACAGCCCGAATCCAATTTTACCTGGATATTTTGCTACTGCTTCCGATTGCCTGCCGAACCGGCCACGCATAATAAAATGAGTGTCGATCATCACCTCAGGAAGGAATCCCAATCCTTTTCCCATTTTCACCGTACCTTTAAAGAAGGCCTCTGTGCTGCTTCCGCCGGCTATCATTTCAGATGCCATTGCCATGGCTCCGGCACTTGTGCCAGCCATAACAAAATGCTCGTCATTCAGAACGCGATCCATCAATAATTTATGAAGCTCCGTTCCACCAATCTTTTTAATGATCTTGGTCTGATCTCCTCCTGTGAACATGACGCAATTGGCTTGACGAACAAGTTCCAACGAATTCTTATTTTCCGAATCCTGCCTTGACTTGAGGTTAAGGACTTTAACATGCCTGACACCGAGTTTATTGAAGGCCTTGGTATATATTTCTGACAGCTCCACAGGGATTCTTGAAGCAGCCGGAATGACAAGGATTTTAGCATTTTTCCCTCCGGACTGCTTTACAACATGAAATAAAATATCCTCTTCGATAAATTCCAAGGATCGGGTTTCGTCTTTGTCGTGTCCTTTCTTTTCATTGCCTCCGATAGGGATAAGAGTGCTTTTAATTTGGTGCATTTTTACTGGTATTCTCGGTGATACGCGGCAAAATTAAACTATTTTTTAATTGGAATTTGTATATCTTTATAATCTTTCACCTCAAAAATCAAACCTCATGAAAATAGTTAGCATTAACGCAATGCGGGGCCCTAATTACTGGTCGGTACGACGTCATAAATTGATTGTAATGGTCCTCGACCTTGAAGAGATGGAAGAATTGCCGTCAAACAAGGTGGACGGATTTTATGATCGTCTAACAGCCATGTTCCCTGAAATGTATGAACATCGTTGTTCTGTAGGCGAGCCCGGCGGATTTTTCCAGAGGGTGAAAGAGGGCACATGGATGGGCCATATTATCGAACATATCGCGCTCGAGATACAGACCCTTGCAGGGATGGATGTGGGATTTGGCCGGACACGTTCATATGGTGAGCCAGGAGTATACTCAGTGGTCTTTGCATATATGGAGGAAAAGGTAGGGCGATATGCAGCCGAAGCTTCGGTTCGAATCTGTGAAGCACTGATTAATGGTGAAGATTATGACATGTCTGATGACATTCAACAAATGCGGGAAATCAGGGAAGCTGAAAGGCTTGGACCAAGCACCGGGTCAATTGTTGAAGAAGCCGAATCAAGAGGTATTCCCTGGATAAGGTTGAACCGATATTCACTGTGTCAGCTCGGTTATGGTGCTAACCAAAAAAGGATACAGGCAACTGTGACCAGCGAAACCAGCAGTATTGGTGTAGAACTGGCCTGTGATAAGGAAGACACCAAGTATCTTTTGGAACAGGCAGAGGTGGAGGTTCCTAAAGGTGATATCATCAGAAGGGAACGAAGTCTGGAGGCGGCCTGCAATTATGTCGGGTATCCGCTTGTTGTTAAACCCATAGACGGGAATCATGGCCGGGGGATAACGGTAGATATTCAGAATTATGATCAGGCCCTGGAAGCTTTCAGGAAGGCGAAGGAGAGTTCAAAAAGTGGAGCCATAATTATCGAAAAATATATAGTAGGAGAAGATTATAGATTATTGGTCATAAACAATGTTCTGGTAGCCGCTGCGAAACGGACCCCGGCACATGTCGTCGGGGATGGTAAATCAACTATTAAGGAACTTATCGACAAGGTAAATGAAGATCCGAGGAGGGGTTATGGTCATGAAAATGTCCTGACTCAGATTACAGTAAATGATTTAACGAAAACTATTATCGCATCAAAGGGTTACGACCTGGATACGGTGATCAAAGAAGATGAAATTCTGGTATTGAAAGACACCGCTAACCTGAGCACCGGCGGAACCGCCGCAGATGTGACCGATATCGTTCATCCGGCTAATATTGCGATGGCCGAACGGATCTCCAAGATCATCGACCTGGATATTTGCGGGATTGATGTGATGACGACCGACATTTCCAAACCCCTGTCTGAAACGGGAGGCGCAGTATTAGAAGTTAATGCGGGGCCGGGATTCAGGATGCATTTGGCTCCAACTACCGGATTACCTAGAAATGTTGCGGCACCGGTAATCGATAAACTCTTTCCAAAAAAGGGAGATACCGGCAGAATTCCTATAATAGCCGTAACCGGGACCAACGGGAAAACAACCACCACGAGACTGATTGCTCATATTGCCAAGCTTAAAGGTCACCGGGTGGGCTATACAACCAGTGACGGGGTCTACATTCAGAATCGTCTTCTGGTAACCGGTGATTGTACCGGACCTGCCAGCGCTGAATTTGTGCTTAAAGACCCAACGGTAAACTTTGCTGTCCTGGAATGCGCCAGGGGAGGGTTGCTGAGAGCGGGCTTAGGATTTAAGAAATGCGATGTTGGGATTGTTACAAATGTTGCCGGCGATCATTTAGGTTTAAAAGGAATTCATACCATTGAACAATTGGCCAAGGTAAAAGGCGTGATCCCTGAAACGGTCCTGCCTGACGGATATGCCATATTGAATGCTGACGATGACCTGGTTTACAATATGCGGAGAACCGTTGATTGCAATGTAGCCCTGTTCTCTATGGATGAAAATAATCCAAGGATAAAAGCTTTACAACGGCTAAACGGCATAACTGCTGTTTATGAAAACGGATATGTGACCATCTGCAAAGGTGAATGGAAAATGCGTGTTATGAAAGCCGATAATATTCCACTGACCTATGGAGGGAAGGCAAAATTCATGATTCAAAACATCCTGCCAGCCATTATTGCCGCCAACGTACAGGGGATTAGCATCGAGGATACCAAGGCGGCACTTGAAACTTTTATTCCGTCTCCATCCCAGACACCGGGCCGGCTTAATCTTTTCAAATTTAACAGGTTTAGTGTACTGTTGGATTATGCCCATAATCCCGCCGGAATGCGGGCCTTAAAGAAATTTACGGATAACATCTCGGCTACGGTAAAGGTTGGAATTATAGCGGGAATAGGTGACCGGAGGATAGAGGACAATAATGAGATGGGAAGTATCGCGGCTGAAATGTTTGATGAGGTCATAATAAGGCAGGATAAACACCTGAGAGGAAAAACTGAGGATGAGCTTATCAAAATGCTGGAAGATGGTATTAAGATGAAAGACCCTAAGAAGAAGACTACAATTATTCCATCCGAACGAGAGGCAATCAATTATGCCGTTAAAAATGCAAAAGAGGGATCATTGATCATTCTTTGCAGTGATGTTGTTCCTGATGCCCTGGATCTGGTTACAGAACTCAGGGAAAAAGAGGCAAGCGGAGAACTTGTTTTTTCTGAAAACGGCAATTAAAAAAAGTCACAACCTAAGTTGTGACCTTTATTGAATATTCATGTATAAAATGGAGTATTTCTAACTCACAAGAGTTTCTTTTCTCTTAAGGTGAAGTTTCCTGATATAGGCCTTCACACTGATGATCTCCTGGCTTTTGCCGTAATTAATGGATTTATTCTGAACTTTGGGATCAGCGCTTATCGGCTCAACCTTTTTCAGGGTCAACGGAGATACATCCTGGCAATTGGAAATATTTACCAAACCTGGAATATTAACGGGCTCCAATAACTTTTCTGCTTCGGGCTCATTCTGTGAATTGGCACTTAACCCGAAAAGAATGAATAATGCTATTATGATTGTTTTCCCCTTGAACATAATATTTTGTTTTGCTTTAACCCATTATCCGAAGGGTTTAAATAACGCCCCTGGCTAATTTGTTACAGACAAGTAAGTATAAATGCTGCCTAATCCTCAATTATTTTGACGAAAAGCGGCAAAAAATGGATGAGATGCACCCAAAATCAGAAAATATCGATGAAAAGCAAAGGGCTGTATCTCAGAAAATTACGATTTTTCAGGGCAGATTAAGTGAACCTAGGGGTTATCGAGAAAAGCAGATGAGGCAGAATTATCATTTCCATTGTTATCGGTCCGCGTAATACTAAACCCCGGGTGAATGGCATGAGCCCCGGTCTCACCGGCCTTATTCAAGGCGATATAGCCCACCTGGAAATTTTTATAGTCACTTCCCGGTTTGGAAACTATCCGCTTGATGGCTTCCTCACAGGCCTGCTGGGGCGATTTGCCCTGCCGCATCAATTCCACTACCAGAAAACTTCCAACAGTTTTAACTACTTCCTCACCGAGACCCGTTGCAACAGCCGCACCTACTTCGTTATCAACGAATAAACCCGATCCGATTATTGGTGAATCACCAACACGCCCCGCCATCTTATAAGCAAGTCCGCTGGTTGTGCATCCGCCGGAAATGTTTCCTTCACTATCAATGGCCAACATTCCTATGGTATCGTGATTCTCAATATTTATAATGGGTTTGTACTCGCTTTTTATCTTCCATTGTTCCCATGCCTTTTTTGATTTTTCTGTGAGGAGATTTTCTCTTTGAAACCCCTTGGAATATGCAAATTCCTCAGCGCCGCCGCCTGCTAGCATTACATGTGGAGTGTCCTCCATAACCTTCCTGGCAACCGAAATGGCATGCGTGATATTCTTCAGGTAAACGACCGATCCGCAATTACCCTCGCTGTTCATGATACAGGCATCGAGAGTGACATTACCATCCCTGTCCGGTAATCCACCTTTGCCCACAGATTGGCCTTCTGCGTTGGCCTCCTCTACCCTGCACCCCTGCTCAACTGCGTCCAGGGCAGTCCCTCCTGATTCAAGAACCTCGAAGGCTTTAGCCGTCGCATTGGGCACATTCCAGGTGGCAATAGCTACCGGTTTAATTTCTTTGATAACTGTTGTTAAGTTGTCTTCTTTGGTTTGGGTTCCGGGATTTTTACACGATATCAGGCTATGTCCCACTGCCAAACCCGCACTTCCCAAAGATGCATTTCGAATAAATGAACGTCGTTTCATACTCTAATCAATTATTATTTCGTCAATAAATATCCAGCTTTTACCCTTGTCTTTTGCACCGATATGCCAGGAAGGAAGATCTCCGAGTTTCTTGGCAACCAGTTTGATGAAGCGATATGTAGATTCGGGAACTCGACATTCCACATTTTTTATTCGTATGGCATCGTCTTGCCGGGAATTATTCAATTGGAATCCCGGGTTTAATGGAATGAAATCTGTTCCGTTTCTTGATCCATAAAAACGTACCGCCGTTGGAAGAAAGATCCAGGAGCGCTGGTCCTGGAGAAAATTCACCTGTACCGATTTGACCGACCTCTCACGTCCAAGGTCCACCATGGCCACGACATCCTGGTCCTGGTATCCCTGCCATGATCCGGTCCGGAAATCGCGTGTTCCTAAAATCCCATCTATCAGTGCACGGTCTCCTCCGGCATTATATTGGTTGGCATAGCGGCTTTCCAGGGAGATTTTAACCAAAGGGTCTATCTGTGTAAAGCGGGTACTCACAACCGGACTCTTCCTGCCTTCTTTTTCGGCATAGACATCGAGCTGTACCGGAGTTGTGATTTTTATGAGGCTCTCATAAAGTTGAAAGGGATCTTCATTGATCTTAAAAAATATTTTCACATCCTTTTGAATGTGAGATAATCTTACTGAGGTTGAATCGCTGAAGGCCAGGGCCCCTTCAGCAATAAAGGGAGCCGAGAGAAAACCCCCTTCTTCGATCTTACTGACAGGTAACTCCTTTTCCGAACTCATCCACTTCGTTGGGCGGTCTGTCATTTCAAATTCCAAAGTCCCACCTTTCATAATATCATCATGAAGCAATAATGATTGTTCTATGGGTCTTCCGTTGAGTCGTGCAGATTTAACAAAATAATTTTCGCTGTTTCTTCCATTGGCCATAACGGTAAACGTATTTCCGTTTTCCAACCTGATTGTAGCCCTTTTAAACAAGGGTGCTCCTATGATATAATCAGGGGATCCGGGGGTGACAGGATAGAAACCCAGGGCACTGAAGACATACCAGGCGCTCATTTGCCCACAGTCCTCGTTACCCGAAATTCCGTCGGGAGCATTAGAATATAATTCATTCAGGATCTGGTTAACCCTGGCTTGAGTTTTATCTGGACGGCCAACAAAATTATACAGATAAGCCATATGGTGACTTGGTTCGTTCCCATGAGCATATTGCCCGATAAGTCCGGTGATGTCTGCCTGGTTTCGACCAGTAGTGCTTGTTTCAGCCTCGAACAGTTCATCCAGTCTGCTCTCAAGTTCGGTTTTACCTCCCATTATTTCCATCAAGCCTGAAATATCCTGCGGAACATATAAACTATATTGCCAGGCGTTGGCTTCGGTATAGTTAAAGTTGACCTCATAGGGATCGAACGGAGAGAACCACTGATTTCTGAAACGGCCTCTCATAAATTTGGTCTCCGGATCGAAAACGTTCCTGTAATTCAACGATCGGTCCAGGAAATAGCGGTAGTCTTCTGTTTTGTTTAGTGCTTTTGCCAATTGGGCTATGGTCCAGTCGTCATAGGCATATTCAAGGGTCTTTGAAACCGATTCGCTTTCCTCCTCAACAGGAATGAACCCAAAGGATTTATAGGCTTTTAATCCTAGATGATCACGGCTAGCACTGTGTTTTACGGCTTCAAAAGCGAGATCAGCATCGTAGCCCCTGATCCCTTTAAGATAAGCATCAGATATCACAGAGACGCCATGATAACCGATCATACAGCCGGTGTAACAGGCAGAAAGATCCCATATCGGCATTATTCCGCCCTCTTTGTATTTGGCTAACAGGGTATTGACAAAATCGTTGGTGCGTTCCTGCTCTATGATAGTGTACAAGGGATGAGTTGCACGATAGGTATCCCAAAGTGAAAAAACCGTGTAATAAGAAAAATCGGTTGTTTGGTGAATTTTAAGGTCCATGCCTCTGTAGCGCCCATCGATATCCTGGTAGAGGTTTGGCGCAAGCATAGTGTGATAAAGAGAAGTATAAAAAACAGTTTTTTGATCCTGATCTTCCGATTCGACCACTACCTTCTCCAGTTGACGCTCCCATTTCTCCTGAATTTCAGCCCTGACCTCATCAAATGATTTGTTCCCTATCTCTGCCTCCATGTTCTCCCTGGCTCCCTGTTCATCTACGGCCGAAATCCCAACTTTGACCTCCAGAATTTCACCTTCTCTTTCATCAAATTCAAAGGCTGCTATTTTGCCTGTTGAATTTCCCCCAGATTGTTTTACTGATTTAACAGGCCTTGAAAATCTCAGGTGGAAATAGAGCATTTGTTGATCGGCCCATGCCCTGGAGTGCCGTCGCCCTCTTATTTCTGTACCTGAGACAAGCTCGAAGTCTGAATCCAAAACCTCATCCCGATGCTCAAGATCAAGGATTACATACTGTTTCGAATCTTTTTCAAAAGTGTAACGATGCATGCCGGACCTTTCGGAGACCGTAAGTTCAACCCCGATGTTTGTTGAGTCAAGATGAACTTTATAGAAACCCGGTTCGGCTCTCTCCCTTTCATGGCTGAACGGAGCTTTGTAGCCCGGCCTGCCGTCTGCGCCGTTGCTGAGTATTTCCGAGGTTGTTGGCATCAATAGAATATCTCCGTAATCACTGACACCGGTACCGCTTAAGTGGGTATGAGAGAATCCGTATATATAGGAATCTGAATAATGATATCCCGAACAACCATCCCACCCATCGAGACGCGTATCCGGGCTTAACTGCATCATGCCGAAAGGGGCAGTAGCACCAGGGTAAGTATGCCCATGACCTCCGGTCCCGATAAAAGGATTCACATAATTTGTAAGTGCTCTATCCTTTTCTGCAATAACCTTCTCCACAGGCATTTGACAGTTCGATAAAATCAAAAAGATAAAAACTGTTATCCAGGTCGATTTCATATAACGAGGATTCCTAACTTTAGAGCACCTAAGATAGTAAAATGCGTTTCAAATTAATTTTCATTCTGGTCATATTCCAGATGGGGGTATTTAGTTGTAAAGAAAAATCATTATTTCCTACAGCAATTTCAATCATCCCGGAACCTCAGTTTATGGTTCCCGGAAATGGTTTTTTCGAATTGGATGAAAATACATCCCTTCAATATGATGAGGGATTCGAGGCATTGGCAGAATTCTTAAAGGGTTTTGTAGAAGACGGAAGCGGAATCGACTTGAAAGATGGAAGCGGGAATAAACAAATCAGTTTTGAATATGATTCAACTCTCGAAGAGGAGGCATATAAACTGGAAGTAAGTGAAACTCAAATCAGCATTAGGGCATCAGACAGCAGAGGTGCCACGTATGCTGTTCAAAGTTTACGCCAGCTGATGCCGGTAGAACTGGAGAACGGTTCTTACTTGAAGAGCATCATTCCCGTTGCCTCCGTAAGTATCGCTGACAAACCCAGGTTCACTTACAGGGGGATGCACCTGGATGTTGGCCGGCATATGTTTTCAGTTGATTTTATCAAAGCTTACATCGATGCGCTTGCCATGCTGAAATTCAATCGCTTTCACTGGCATTTGACAGAAGACCAGGGATGGCGAATCGAAATAAAGAAATATCCGAAACTCAATAAAATAGCTTCGTACCGAAAGGAGACATTGATCGGTCATTACAGGGATCAGCCACATCAATTCGATAGTACCCCTTATGGTGGTTTTTACACCCAGGATGAGATAAGGGAAATTGTGAATTACGCCTCCGATCGCCAGATCACCATAATCCCTGAGATCGAAATGCCCGGGCATTCGCAGGCGGTGATAGCTGCCTATCCTGAATTGGGCTGTACCGGAGAAGCGGTTGATGTGGCAACCAAATGGGGTGTTTTTGAGCATATTTATTGCACGAAGGAAGAAACATTTATATTCCTGGAAGATGTGCTGGATGAAGTGATTGATCTTTTCCCGAGTCGATACATACATATTGGCGGGGATGAAGCTCCGAAGAAAAATTGGAAAGAATGTCAGGATTGCCAGGCGAGGATTGCCGGTGAGGGACTGGAAGATGAGCATGAACTCCAGAGCTATTTTATTTCACGTATGGAGGCCTACCTTAACAGCAAGGGACGTCAGATTATTGGTTGGGATGAGATATTGGAAGGCGGCCTGGCTCCGAATGCCACCGTAATGTCCTGGAGGGGGCAACGTGGAGGCATAGAAGCGGCAAGAATGGGACACCAGGTTATCATGACTCCTACCTCGCATTGCTACTTTGATTATTATCAGGCCGAAAATGAGAACGAACCTCTGGCGATTGGAGGTTTTCTGCCTTTGAAAAAGGTTTATGAGTTTGAACCTATCCCCTCAGATCTGGAAAAAGACAGGCACCGTTTTGTGATCGGGGCCCAGGGAAATGTCTGGACGGAATATATGCCAACCGAAGACCAGGTTGAATACATGGTATTCCCGAGGATTTTAGCCTTAAGTGAGGTGCTTTGGTCTGAACAAAAGAAGGATTATCCCGAATTTGTAAAAAAAACAAAGTTCTTTCATAAACGATTGGAAGCTCTCGAAATCAATTATGCCGATCATCTGCACCAGCTTGAGGGAAAAATAATTCAAACAGATGATCGGGCCTTGTTTGAAATTAAGGCTGAGCTTGAGGGTGCCAGAATCCGGTATACTTTAAACGGTGAAGAGCCTTCACGGGCCTCAACCATATACACCCAGCCTCTCGAAATCGATAATGACATAACAATTCGAGCGGCCGTGTTCGACGATTCAGATGAACAAATCGGGTCAGTATTTAAACAGTCAATAAGGAGGCACAAGGGATTTCTGAAACGCCCAACATTAAATGTTCAACCGCATCCGTCCTATAATGACGGGGGAGTGGAAGCACTGACTAACGGTATTTCCGGAAGCAAGGATCGTTACGGGGATTCAGAATGGCTGGGCTTTTGGGGAGATGATCTTAAAATTTTCCTGGATTTGGGTGAATTGAAGTCAATAAAGAAGTTATCAACCCGTTTTTTCAACGGAAAAGGTCAATGGATCTATCCGCCAAAAATGATTATCGTAAAGACGGATCAGGAAAATAAGACTTTACAGATCGAAGATTCCGAAGATAAAATAATCGGAATTGAAATTGATCTGGATTCGGAAACAAGGTATGTAGAGATCAGCATCCCTAATTTTGGCATGATACCTTCAGGCCGGCAGGGAGCAGGGAACAAAGCCTGGACCTTTATAGATGAAATTATTATCCAATAGATGATTCTGGAAATTTGTGCTGGTAATTTTCAATCGGCAATGAATGCTATGCTTGGAGGAGCGCATCGAATTGAGTTGTGCAGGGACCTGCATTTAGATGGGATAACTCCCGAGGCTGAATTAATTAGGACAGTCCTGGATAAAATTGATATCCCGGTTTTTGTTCTGATTCGTCCCCGCCCGGGAAATTTTGTCTATTCAGATCACGAATTCCAGGAAATGTTGCTTCAGGTTGATATAGCGAAGGAGGCAGGCTGTGCCGGCATTGTGTCTGGTGTTCTTACCTCAGAATCAACAATTGATGCTGTCAGAACAGCGGTGCTAATCGCTAGATCTGCTCCCTTGCCCTTTACTTTTCATCGGGCATTCGACGAAATCATTGACTGGAGGGATGGCATAGACACATTGGAATCAATAGGAGTGAGCAGGGTACTTACTTCGGGGCCATCTAACAGGGCTATATCCAGTTTGGATCAATTGATAAAGTTAAAAAACAGGGCAAAGGACAACCTTATCATTATGCCCGGTGGTGGGGTAAGACCCGAGGAAGTCCGGGTATTTGCCAAGGCAGGATTTACAGAGTTGCACAGTTCAGCGGTTGTGGCATCAAATTCAAATAAAACCCCCGGCGCCGTTTCAGACCTTAAAAGAATCAAACTTTTCAGAGATGAAATCAGGGGTATTACACCCTGAATTCTTTAACAAATTAATAAGATTAGGCGGTTAGCGAATTAATATCTTTGTACTGAAAAATTGCAATATGATTCGCTGGCTAATTTTCCTGGTCATTTTTGCTGTCATCGACTGGTATGCATTCCAGGCACTCCGAACTATTACCAAAAACTACTGGGTATATGGTATTTATTGGATGCTTAGTTTGTTCGTGATAGGAAATTTTGTGTTTCATTACTTCGGCTTTAGCCGCAGCGATGGCTTTTCCCATTCACATGGTTATGCTTTTGCTTTTTTGGCGACTATCCTGGTTCCGAAATTGCTGTTGTTAATCATCATGTTTGGTGAGGATATGGGAAGGATTATTTCATATGCCTACCAAAGCGTGGTTAACTCAAGTGCCGATAAAAGTGTATCATTGCCCAATAGACGGCGTTTCATTTCTCAGTTGGCGCTGGGACTTGCCGCTATTCCATTTGCCTCATTTCTCTATGGAATTTCAAGGGGGAAGTACAATTTCAGGGTTCTTAATTACACCCTTCACTTTGACGATCTTCCGGAAGCGTTTGACGGCTACAAGATTACCCAGATCTCGGATATTCACTCGGGAAGCTTCGATAATCTTAACAAGGTTGATTACGCCATTGACCTGATCAACAGCCAGGGTGCAGATCTTCTTTTGTTTACCGGTGATATGGTAAACAATAAAGCCGAGGAGATGCATCCTTACATGGATATGTTTAAAAGGCTGCAGGCTAAAGACGGAATGTTCTCGGTTCTGGGGAATCATGATTATGGCGATTACATAAGATGGGAAAGCGATGATGCCAAAGCGAAGAATCTGGATGATTTAAAGTCGATACAAAAAGAAATCGGCTTCGACTTGCTTTTGAATGACAGCCGTATTATTGAGAAATCTGGTGAACGAATTGCGGTTGTAGGTGTCGAAAACTGGGGGAAAGGCGGATTTAAAAAGGCAGGAGATCTCGCCAAAGCGGTGGAATCAATTAAATCCGATGACTTCAAAATCTTATTGAGTCACGACCCATCTCACTGGGATGCTGAGGTTGTTAAGCACGATTATCATTTCCACCTAACACTGAGTGGTCATACCCATGGGATGCAGTTTGGCATTGAGATTCCTGGTCTTTTCAAGTGGAGCCCGGTAAAATGGCGATATAAGCAATGGGCGGGAATATATGAGCATCTCGGTCAATTCATCAATGTGAACAGGGGCTTTGGTTATCTGGCTTTTCCGGGACGGGTTGGAATCTGGCCGGAAATCACTGTTATTGAGCTTAAAAGAGGTGCAAACGCAGCTTAATTGGCAGGAAGTGTTATATTTGTACAAGTGCATTTGACTTAAAAGTTTAACATATGTCAAAATTTGGGGAACTTATCGATGTCGATATTCCTGTTTTGCTTGACTTTTTCACCGAATGGAATGAGGAATCCACGGCTATGCATGCTGTTTTGAGGGATGTTGCCGCTGCACTTGGAGACAAGGCTAAAGTTATCAAAATCGATGTAGATAAAAATAAAGAATTGGCTGAAGCTTTGCGAATCAAAGGTCTTCCTACTCTAATCATATATAAGGACGGTGAAATGAAATGGCGTCAGAGTGGAGAACTCGATGCCAATACCCTCATCGGGTTAATTCAGGAATACGTTTAAATTCAAATCCTTTTTCACTTAAAAACTTCAAAGTTCCTGGCAATGCATGCCTGAGATTCCGGCTTGCCTTTAAACTGTCGTGAAAGACGACTATATCGCCGGCAGTAACATGATCAATTACATTTTGTTCGCACTGTTCTGGACTGATTCTCAAATCCCAGTCCTTAGACAAAACACTCCACATAATTATATGGTAATCCAGTTTTTTCAATTTATTGATCTGGCTTATCCTTATCTGGCCGTAGGGAGGTCTGAAAAGCTTTGATTTTATCAGGGCAGATGCGGTTTCAACATCGAGTAAATAATCATCGTCCCTGCTTGTCCATCCCCTGAGATGATTATGTGTGTGGTTTCCAACCGCATGTTCCTTTTCCAGGATTGAGTTGTAAATATCAGGATGGGCCATGACCTGGCTGCCCACACAGAAAAAGGTTGCTTTTGCATTAAACTGATCCAGCTGATCCAAAACCCAGGGCGTGATCTCGGGCATTGGGCCATCATCGAAGGTTAGGTAAACAACCGGCTTATCCCTGTCAAATGCCCACCTTACATCAGGGAGCATTCTTTGCACAAGTCCGGGGGTTTTTACCGGGGTTATTTTCAAAGCGAATCCTTGGGTTCTACCTGGCCGGAATCGGATGGAATGTCCTCTTCCTCTATAATTTCGTCAATGTCCTCATCTCCAAGAAAATGACTGAACAAGCGCAGATGATTATTAAAGTTCATCATCTGGTCTTTGATGTAATCATCATCTTTGTCATGAACGATTACCACATCAACCAATCCGCGATATCTCTCAATGTCGACGTAAATATCCTCAAACAGGTTTTCCTGGTTATCAATGGTCAAACCGCTGAAATAAACCAGGCTTTCCTGATATTTTTCACTGACCTTCTTGAATAATGACCGGGCTTTTTCAACAGATCCCACTTCATAATAGGCAATGATGTATGGTTCAAGAAGGGTATAATATTCAAAGATCTCTACTGGCATCTTTTCCATCGCCAGATCAGCGATCTCCTCGGCTTTAAGCAGTTGGTCTTCTTTGATCAGTTGTTCAATTAAACGGGCAAGATTTCCGCGATAGGTGATGCCGTTTTTCCTTGTCTCGACGTCATGATATATATCAGGGTCACCACTGTTACCCCAATCCCAGTTCCTGACCATCTCGTACATAATGTCGGTATCTACTCGGCCCATGTCAAATGGGTTAGCACGGTCAACAGGGGTGGGGATGGGGACCAGTTTATAACAAAGGCCATCCAGCTGGAGATAATCCTTCATCCAGATATAGTCATCGTCTCCAAAGGCACCACCGGTAAAATAAATGGGCCTTTCCCAGTTGTTGTTCGCGATTATATCGAGCATGAGCAGCCGGTTCTTGTATAGTGCACTTCCGCCGATCTTTATTACTATCTCGTCAACGATCTGATCGGCATCCTTCATACTGACAATTCCGTTTTCCAATACCTTGTCCTTGTCGACCGGGATACTTACAAACTCTGTCGGCATATAGTTGTAGTTCAGATATTGTCTGGTGATCTGCCCCATTGACAGCATCTCCTGTATATCCTGTTCAGTATATCCCTGTTGGGTCATGAGATATTTGTTTTTGGTCTTCGGATTATCACTGGTGATGAAATTCATAAATTCCTTGATGTTCAAGGTATCTTCAGTGATAACGTCTTTCATGATCACATCTCTTGTTCCGAACCGGTACTTATCATGTGTAAGCTGAGATGGAATCGGATCGCTCTCATAGGCCTTGCGTTTCATCTGATCGATATACCAATCGGTTTGAAACAAACTTGTATTAACCACTCTTACGTCAGTTCGAATGCCCTCTATCTCCTGTGCATACCACAGGGGGAAGGAATCATTGTCACCAATAGAGAATAAAATAGCGTTCGGCTGGCAGGACTCCAGGTACTTAACAGCCATAGCATGTGCGGTTTCCCGTCCCGATCTATCGTGATCATCCCAGTTTTGTGAAGCCAGGATCCCTGGAACCGCAATTAGGCAGACCAGGGTAATGGCAGGGACCAGGAGTTTATTTTTTAACTTCTCCCTTAACAGGTCATAAAGGGCATATACCCCGATACCGATCCACAGCGAAAAGACATAAAAGGACCCGACAACGGAATAGTCCCGTTCCCTCGGCTCGAAAGGACGAACATTGGTGTAAAACTGTATGGCCATTCCTGTGAAAAGGAAAAAAACCAATAAGACCCAGAACCATTTTCGATTGACCTGATAGACAAATAATAAGCCGATCAGACCCAATATAAGGGGAAGGAAATAATAGGTGTTCCGTGCTTTGTTATTCAGGACGTCACTTGGCAGGTTATCCTGGCTGTAACCCAGGACGGCTTCATCTATTGGCTTGATTCCGCTTAACCAATTGCCGTGCAGATCATATTTACCCTGAACATCATCCTGGCGGCCTACAAAGTTCCACATAAAGTATCGCCAATACATATAACCGAACTGGTACTCCAGCATGTAGGCCAAATTATGGCCAAAAGACGGTTTATCTACTTCTAGGTATTGCCTGAATTGAGAAAGAAAGCGGTCATAATCCTCAAAATCGACAAGGCCCCGGGACATCTTTGCTTTAAAATCTGAAACGATCTCACGCAATTCATTCTCCATGCGATATTCCGGCTTGATCCGGAAATCGAGAAAGCCAGTAAAGAGTTTGATATAATTTTCGGAATGCTCTTCACTCCACATTCTTGGCAGGACCGATGCATGGTCGCCGTTGAAATTGGTCAGGGCGTTTTCGTAATCGTTTACGATCACATATTCACCTTTTTCATAGTCTTTCTCGTACTTAGGCTTGTCGTTTACATATGGTTTTTTCGCATCCAGCCCCGAGTATTTATTGGTAAACTGCGGGCCGTAGAAGAGATAGGTTTTAGGATATTGCTCCAAATTGTAATAAGCCAGAAGTTCACGCGCACTGGCCGGGTCATTTTCGTTGATTACGACATCAGCATTGGCGCGTATTGGCAACATCAACCAGGAGGAGAAACCGATGAAAATAAACAACACACACAGAATTATGGTATTCGCCCATTTGAACTTCCGTTTTCTTGTTTCCCGAAGCCCGTAGTAGAACAGGGCTATGACAATTAGCCCGCATATCACTGTTCCGGAATGGAAAGGCAGGCCGAATGTATTGACCACTGTAACTTCCATCCAGCTGAATATCTTCAGTGTGGTTGGCAGCAGCAGTTTGAAAATAAAAGCCAATACACCTACTACCACAAGATTGGCAATTATAAAATTCTTTACAGTAACCGTCTTGTAATTCTTAAAGTAATACACAAGTCCGATTGCCGGAATGGTAAGCAATCCCATAAAGTGGACACCAAAGGATAATCCAGTAATAAAAGCGATTAGGATAAGCCATTTCTCAGCTCTAGGTTTATGCATATCCCTCTCCCAACGCAAGCCCAGGTAGAACATTACCGACATAATAAGAGTGGCCATAGCATAAACCTCGGTCTCGACGGCATTAAACCAGAATGAGTCTGTAAACGTAAAAGCCAGACTTCCAACAAGGGCAGCACCTAATATCGCCTCTCCTTGACCATTATCAAATTCATCCTTCCTTACAACGAGGTCCCTGAGCAAAATAGTTATGGTCCAGAACATGAATAGAATGGTAAAAGCACTTGCTACAGCACTCATCATATTCATGATCATTCCTATTTGTGCAGGGTCGGTTGCGAATATTGAGAAAAATGCTCCCATCATCTGAAAGAAAGGCGCACCCGGTGGATGGCCCACTTGCAGCTTAGATGAGGTTAAAATGTATTCACCGGCATCCCAAAAGCTTACTGTGGGTTCAACAGTTGATCCGAAGGTAATAAGCGCAATGGCAAATGCCGACCAACTCAGGATTCGATTCCATTTTTTAAAGGCAGCCTGTGTCATGTATTGGAGATTACTCGGGGCGAATTTAGTAATAATTACATTACAGCTGAATATTTTAAGCAAACCTTAAGCATTAAGCCTTATTTTAGAATAAAATATTTGTTCGAATAAAACTTTGTTCTAAATTTGCAACCGCCTAAAGCACTGGCCCATGGTGTAACTGGCAACACGTCTGATTTTGGTTCAGAAGAGTCTAGGTTCGAGCCCTAGTGGGCCAACAAACCCCGGAAATTTTTCCGGGGTTTTATTTTTAAAAATAGAATTCTTTACATCTGTCAAAATGTGCATAAATCCCCGGAGAAATTGTTCTCTTCAGAATGCCTTGGTAACCAGAAGAGGATTAATCCGTGATTTTAAATGTGATCACCGGGCGCCTGGAATGATTGACCAGATCTTCACTTATGCTGCCGTTGAAGAAATGTGCTATTCCCTGCCTTCCATGCGTGCTGATACCTATAAGGTCGGCTTCGATTTGCTGGGCGAAATTCATGATTCCCTGCTCTACTGATTCATCATTAAAAATGGTCACGGTTAAATCATCAAAATCAGTGTGGCGCGTAAATTCGGAAATACGCTCATTAGCCTCTGTGGTCGTTGTGAAGTTATAGGCCGTGTTAACCATTACCAAATGCAGGGTGGCACCTAATTCTTTGGCCAATGACACGGCCTCGTCATAGGTCTTCTTGGTGTCGTCTGTAAAATCAGAAGCGAACACAAAATCCTTTATCTCGAATGACTCATGGGCCTTTTTTATAACAAGTACCGGGATATTGGAATTTCGAACAACTTTTTCAGTATTCGAACCGATAAAGATCTCTTTTATTCCACTAACACCGTGTGACCCCATGACGATAAGATCTATTTTATTCTCCTGACATGTTTCCGGCAGCTGATTAAAAGACTGGTTAAATTCAACTGTCTCATGAACTTTTACATCAGCCAGATAATCTCTGGAAAGTACCTCTTTAAATCGTTTTTGAGCAAGTTTCATAAAAAACATGGCCTCGGGCAGTTCGCTGTGAGGACTCATTGCATCAATTTGCTGAAGGGGAAGTTCCAAAAAGTGCAGAAGGAAGATCTCAGCATCAAAGCGCCGGGCTAATTGGGCAGCCACTTGCAAGGCATTTTCGGCCTGTTCGGAAAAATCTGTGGGAACGAGAATATTCTTCATTGGATGGTAGTGGAATTTTCTTAAAAGTAGGAAAAATTTGAGAGTGAGAGACTTGGGAAAGTCGTTTTAAATATTGTATATTTGCACTGTTGTAAGAAAATGCTTTACCGAGGGGACGAAAAGTCCCCTCTTTTTGTACCAAAAATGTTTGAAAAGCAAATACATCAGGCTATTGAAGTGGCTTTATCTGAGCGACAGGATCTATTCCTGATAGATCTCTCTATTTCCGAAGGGAATGCGATAAGTGTTACCATAGATGGAGATAAAGGGGTTTCGGTCAATGATTGCGTTTTTATAAGCCGGGCCATAGAAGGCAGCCTTGACCGGGAAGAAAGCGATTTTTCATTGGAAGTCAGCTCTGCCGGGGCCACATCCCCTCTTTTAAAAGCCAGGCAATACAAAAAACATATCGGAAGGGCATTGGAGGTGAAAACCGTGGATAATGAAAAGTATGTGGCGAATCTTATGAAAGCAGATGAAGAGGCCATCACGCTCAATTGGAAGACCAGGGAGCCAAAACCCGTGGGCAAAGGAAAAATGACAGTCGAGAAAAAGGCTGTTTTGAAATATAACGAAATAGAACAAGCAAAAGTTAAGATTAAGTTTTAAACAGAATTATGGAAAATCTCGCGTTAATCGAATCATTTTCGGAATTCAAGGACGATAAACTCATTGACAGGGTTACATTGATGGCTATCCTAGAGGATGTGTTCCGAAATGCGCTTAAGAAAAAGTTTGGGGATGATGACAATTTTGATATCATCATAAACCCCGATAAGGGAGACCTCGAGATTTGGAGGAACAGGGTGGTGGTTGCCGATGGAGAGGTAGAAGATCCAAACCAGGAGATTTCTCTGACAGATGCCAGGAAGATCGAGCCCGACTTCGAGGTGGGAGAAGATGTGTCCGAAGAGGTAAAGCTAATGGACCTCGGAAGGAGAGCGATTCTTGCTTTGAGGCAAAACCTTATTTCAAAGATCCATGAACATGATAATACCAACATCTACAAGCAGTTTAAAGATCTCGTAGGGGAGATTTATTCAGCGGAGGTGCATCATATCAGGCACAGGGCAATCATATTATTGGATGATGAAGGGAATGAGATCATCTTGCCAAAAGACAAGCAGATACCATCTGATTTCTTTAGAAAAGGCGAGAATGTCAGAGGAGTGATTGAAAGTGTTGAGCTTAAAGGAAGCAAGCCTTCCATTATCATGTCAAGAACAGCCCCCGAGTTCCTTGAAAAACTGTTTGAGCAGGAGATTCCTGAGGTTTTTGACGGGCTTATCACCGTTAAAAGAGTTGTAAGAATTCCTGGAGAAAAGGCAAAGGTAGCTGTAGATTCATATGATGACCGGATAGATCCGGTTGGCGCCTGTGTTGGAATGAAAGGATCGCGTATTCACGGAATAGTTCGTGAGTTGGGGAATGAGAACATAGACGTGATTAATTATACCAATAACACTCAATTATTTATTTCCAGGGCGCTTAGTCCGGCAAGGGTAACTTCGATAAAGATTGATGATGAGACCAAACGAGCTGAGGTCATACTCAAACCGGAGGAGGTAAGCAAAGCTATTGGTAGAGGAGGTCATAATATTCGTTTGGCCGGAAAGTTAACCGGTTATGAAATAGATGTGTTCAGAGAAGGTGTGGAGGAAGATGTTGAATTAACTGAATTTTCAGATGAGATCGATGCCTGGATAATTGAAGAGTTTTCAAAAGCCGGGTTAGACACAGCGAAAAGCGTTCTTGAGCTTGAAATGGTGGATCTGGTGAAACGAACCGATCTAGAGGAGGAGACCATTCAGGAAGTGATCAAAATCCTCAAAGAGGAATTTGAAGAATAAATTTATTATAATAAGAAGGGAAATCTTTGGGATGTCCTATTTTAGCGCAAATTTTTGATGAAAAGGTTTGCCAAAAAATACTAAAGGCAATTTATGGCTGAAGTAAAAACCATACGATTAAACAAAGTTTTACGCGAATTGAATATTTCAATCGATCGTGCTGTCGACTTTCTGGAATCAAAAGGTATAGAGATCGAGAAACGTCCTACTACCAAGATTTCAGGAGAGATCTATGAAATCCTGTCTGATGAATTTCAGACCGACGCCAGCAAGAAGGTCGCTTCTAAAGAGGTTAGTGAGGCTAAGCAAAAGGAGAAAGAGGCCCTGCGACTTGCGCGTGAAAAGGAGATCGAAGGCAAGCAAAAGGAAGAGGCGCCTGTTGAAGAAAAGATTATAAAGGCAAAAACCTCTCTTAGCGGCTTAAAACAGGTTGGTAAGATCGATTTGGACAAGAAAGAAGAGCCGAAGCCTGAAAAAGTTGAGAAAAAAGTTAAGAAAGCACCGAAGCCAAAAGCTAAAAAGGAAGTTGAAAAACCTGTAGAGCCCGAAAAAAAGGAAAAAGTAAAAACTCAGTATGTCGAGTTAAGCGGTCCGAAATCGACAGGAGAAAAAATCGACTTATCTAAATTTAAGAAGCCTAAAAAGAAGGCCAAGGCAGAGAGCGATTCCAAGCCTGAAAAAAAGAAAAGGCGCAGAATCAGTAAGGTAGGACCTCAGGACAGACAGGGGGCGTCAAAACGTGATTCGGGAAGAGGAAGGCGTAAGCGATCCCAGATAGTGAAGGAGGAGCCAAGTGCAGAGGAAGTTCAAAAACAAGTTCGTGAAACCCTGGAAAAGCTTCAGGGTAAGTCAAGCAAAGGAAAGGCGGCTAAATACAGGCGTGACAAGAGAGATCAGCACAGGCAAAAATCGGAGGATGAACTCGCGGCCATTGAGGCAGAAAGCAAACTTCTGAAGGTTACGGAATTTGTCACTGCATCTGAGGTGGCTACGATGATGAATGTTTCGGTAACAGAAATTATTTCTGCCTGTATGTCACTTGGCATGATGGTAACAATGAATCAAAGGCTGGATGCCGAGACACTTACAATTGTTGCGGAAGAATTTGGATATGAGGTTGAATTTGTGACGGCGGATATTGAGGAAGCTATAGAAGCACCTGAAGACAAGCCTGAAGATCTCAAGCCAAGAGCACCTATTGTCACGGTCATGGGACACGTTGACCACGGTAAGACGTCCTTACTGGACTATATCCGAAACGAAAATGTGATTGCAGGGGAATCTGGAGGCATTACACAACATATTGGCGCCTATGGGGTGACTTTGGAATCCGGTCAGCAGATCGCATTTCTGGATACACCCGGTCACGAGGCATTTACAGCGATGCGTGCAAGAGGCGCACAGGTCACAGACATCGCCATTATAGTGGTAGCAGCAGACGATGATATCATGCCGCAGACCAAGGAGGCGATCTCACATGCCCAGGCTGCGGGAGTACCAATAGTTTTCGCAATAAACAAAATTGACAAGCCAACGGCCAACCCTGAAAAGATTAAGGAAGGACTGGCAAACATGAATTTGTTGGTGGAAGACTGGGGAGGTAAGATCCAGTCCCATGATATTTCAGCAAAAACCGGAGAGGGAGTAAAAGAACTGCTTGAGAAGGTCTTGCTCGAAGCTGAATTGCTGGAATTAAAAGCAAATCCGGACAAATTGTCCAACGGAACCGTTGTTGAAGCTTTCCTTGATAAGGGAAGGGGCTATGTTGCCACAATATTGGTTCAGGGAGGAACCCTAAGAGTTGGTGATTATGTTCTTGCTGGAAAAAATAGCGGTAAGGTAAAAGCTATGTATGACGAAAGAGGCAAAGACCTTGAAAAGGCCGGACCTTCAAGGCCTGTATCTATTCTTGGTTTGGATGGAGCTCCCCAGGCAGGAGATAAGTTCAACGTATTTGAGGACGAACGTGAGGCAAAACAAATTGCCGCTAAACGAACCCAGTTGCAGCGTGAGCAATCGGTTAGAACTCAGAGGCATATTACCCTTGACGAGATCGGAAGGCGAATCGCTCTGGGCGAGTTCCAGGAATTGAACATCATACTAAAAGGAGATGTTGATGGCTCTGTCGAGGCACTTACAGATTCCTTCCAGAAATTATCAACAGAAGAGATCCAGGTAAATATTATTCATAAAGGAGTAGGTGCGATCACTGAAAGCGACGTGCTTCTCGCCACGGCTTCTGATGCTATCATTATAGGATTTAATGTACGGCCAATGGGCAATGCAAGGCAACTGGCTGATAAAGAAGAGATCGATATCAGGACGTATTCGATAATCTATGACGCGATCAATGACGTCAGGGATGCCATGGAGGGTATGCTTTCGCCAGAGGTCAAGGAAGAGATCACAGGTAATGCCGAGGTGAGGGAAACATTTAAGATTTCGAAAATTGGGACCATCGCCGGATGCATGGTTACAAGCGGGAAGATATTCCGCAACTCGGGTATCAGACTTATCCGTGACGGTGTTGTTATATACACTGGTGAATTATCATCGCTCAAACGTTTCAAGGACGATGTGAAGGAAGTGGCCAAGGGTTACGATTGCGGAATGCAAATCAAGAATTACAACGATTTGAAGGAAGGTGATGTAATAGAAGCCTTCCAGGAGGTTGAGGTAAGAAAAACCCTGGATTAGTCCTATCGGGGGGTATTAAAAACATTAAAGCGGTTATAAAAAAACCGCTTTTTTTATGTTTTGGGCTTAAAGATAAAGGCGCTGGCGAATTTCTGTTTGATTTTTATCAAAGCGCGATCTGCCTCTAAACGTGTTTTAAAATTCCCAATCCAGATCTTGTAGTTGGGTGTTTCATATTCCATTCTGACAGAATAACCATAAAAGGATGCTTCGAATTGCCTCCTGGCATTTTCAGCTCCCGAGCGGCTTCCGTTATAAATCTGGATCTTAAAATTATCCTCACGCCTGTTCAGGT
>JBFKFP010000028.1:0-23200 GCA_041618535.1 Flavobacteriaceae bacterium | reverse complement strand
GAGGTCAACTCCTGTCTTTCCTCCAATCGAGGCATCAACCATAGCCAGGAGGGAAGTGGGCACGTTTATAAAGTCTATTCCTCTTTTAAATGCCGAAGCCACGAATCCACCCAGGTCGGTAACAACTCCGCCGCCAAGGTTTATCATAAGAGATTTGCGATCGCCTCCCAGCTCGCTCATGGCTTCCCAGACGCCCTGGCATGTCTCCAGGGTTTTATACGCCTCTCCGGCTTCGATCTCAATGATCTCGATCGGGGATTCCGTCTCAATTCTGCTCATGAAATAGGACAGGCAATGCTCATGTGTATTACTGTCAACAAGAATGAAGATTATTGAATAATTCCGTGAGCGGATATGGGCGTTCATAGCCGAATAGCCTGTCGTTCCGAAGTGTATGTTTCCGTAAGCGCCTGTGATAGATTCCATGATGATCGGAATGCCTGATTCCGCCGTGAAAATAAGTCAAATTTTGATAAAAAATAGAGCAGTAATAAATATATTTGTTTAAAGCAATCCCATTATGCCAGATCGAAGTTTATTCAACAATACGGAAATCGCTTTCCAGCTCAAGAGCGATTCCGAACTTGAACGCGCTTATTTCCTTTTTAAAATGATCTCAAAGGAACCGCTGGTGAGGATTGGAACAGCCGCAACTAACTTTGCTATAAAGGCTAACCTCCCTGTTGAAGGCCTTATTCGGTCAACCGTATTCGATCATTTTTGTGGAGGAATTAATGAAGAGGATTGCCTCGGGGTAATAGACAGCATGTCGGAATTAGGGGTATCCAGTGTGCTCGATTTTTCCGTTGAGGGAAAAGAAAGCGATGAGCAATTCGACATGGCGATGAATAAAACCCTTGAACTCATTGAATTTGCACGCGACAAGGAATCCATGCCCATTGCCGTATTTAAACCTACCGGCTTTGGACGATTTAAACTGTACCAGAAAATAAGTGAGGGTGCAACCCTTACCAAAAACGAGCAGGATGAATGGGAACGTGTGGTTCAGCGGTATCATAAAGTTTGCAGCCGTGGTGTTGAGCGGGATGTAGAAGTCCTTATCGATGCCGAGGAATCCTGGATGCAGGATGCGGCAGATAAGCTTGTGGAGGATATGATGCAGACATACAACAAGGATAAGCCCATTGTTTACAACACCTTGCAATTGTATCGCTGGGACAGGCTTGACTATCTTAAAAGACTTCATGCCCGGGCAAAGGCCGACGGCTATAAACTGGGGATAAAGATTGTTCGTGGCGCATACATGGAGAAGGAGCGGGAGCGGGCCGAGGAACTTGGATATGATTCACCCATCTGTGAGCATAAAATGGAAACCGACAAGAACTTCGATAAGACCATGTCCTATATCCTGCAGAATCTTGACCACATTTCAGTCTTTATCGGCACCCATAATGAGGAGAGCTGTTATCTGGCAATGGAAATGATGGAGCTTCTGCGGATCGATCGTAAGGACAACAGGGTTTGGTTTGGTCAGCTTTACGGTATGAGTGATCACATAAGTTTTAATATGGCCTCGGAGGGTTTTAACGTTGCCAAATATATACCATTCGGGCCGGTAAAGGATGTTATGCCCTACCTTATCCGGAGAGCAGAGGAGAACACCTCTGTTGCCGGACAAACCAACAGGGAGCTGGAGCTGATAAAGAAGGAAAGACAGCGAAGAAAGCTGTGATCAGCCAAACTTATACCATTTTTTTTTGCCTGGTTTGTTGCCATATCCATAGCCATAACCATAACCGTCCTTTTTGCTTGTGCCATTAAGCAAAATAGCCATGTTTGGAAGCCGCTTCTCTTCATACATGGTCCTGGCTACATGAAGTTGGCGCTTATCCAGCTTTTCTGAACTTACCACATAAATGAACATGTCGGCATGATGGCTTATAAGGAGGGTATCGGTTACCAACCCTACGGCAGCCGTATCAACCACTATATAGTCGTACTTCTTTTTCATGCTGCTGAAAAGGTGAGCTACCCTCTCGCTCATTATAAGCTCAGCCGGATTCGGGGGAATGGTCCCCGACGGAATGACATCCAGGTAATTGTTGTTCTTCGGACTAACCATTATATCATCCATACCGAGTTTAGGGTCTGAAAGGAAATCGGTGAATCCGTATGTGTTCTCCAGCCCGAGATAATCGTCCAATTTCGGGATTCGGATATCCGTATCGATCAGTAAAACCTTTTTCTCTGAATAGGAGAGAGAGGCGGCAAGATTGATGGCCGTATGCGATTTACCCTCCTGTGCCATGGTAGATGTCACAAAAATGGTCTTAGCCTGCCCATCGGGAAGACTTTTAAGCATAAAATCGAGATTTGTACGGATCATTCTGAATGCCTCGGCCTTGGGAGAATAGTCCACTTTTTTAATCAGCCTGCTCTTTTTCTTGGAACTCGACTTCGGAATATCTCCTATGAATGGAGCATCCACATACTTCGATAATTCCTCACGGGTGTGTACCTTGGTGTCCATCAGATCAAGCACATAGAAAACTCCAATTGGAATAAAAAGACCCAGGAGAAGAGCGGCCAGATAAACTACCTTAGGCTTGGGGTTAACGGTTTCGGCAGAACTGTATGCACTGTCAATGATCTTGGCATTAGGGGAGGACATACCCAGGGAGATCGCCATTTCTTCGCGCTTCTCAAGAAGATAAAGGTAAAGGGATTCCTTTATGGATTGTTGTCTTGAGATATCCCTGAATTGTCTTTCTTTCTGTGGAGTGGAGAAGATCTGACCTCTTATTCTCGAATCCTCCTGCTGTAGGGAATTCAGCGTGATTTGCGTTGACTGTTTTAAATTCCCCAAAGTCTGGTTAAGGTTGTTCTTCAGGTCTCGGATCTGGTTATCTAAATTGATAACCGTAGGATTCTTTTCACTTGAATTGCGCAGAATTCGATCGCGCTGAAGCACAAGATCATTTATACTTTTTGTCACTTGAGCCACATTGGGATCATCAATCCCAACGTTTACCGGAAGCAAGTCCGAATCCTGGTTCCCGCTGTCCATATATTCACTCATATAATCAATGAGTTGTAGCTGATTATTCGCTGTTATCAACTTAGCTTCGTTCTCTTTCTCACTTTGCAGGAAAATATTCGTTTGAGACTGTATATTAGATAACCTGTTACTCTTCTTCAGAGATTCAGCCGTAAGGTCTACCTGCTCCAATTCAGTTGAAACCACCTCCAGCCTGTTGTTGATAAAATTGGAGGTCACCTGTATTACCGCCTCTTTGTCGGCTATCACATCATCATTATATTTTTCGATGAGTTTATTCAGAATGTCGATTCCCTTTCCTTTAATGTTTTCATTTATCGTCAGGTTCAGGATCCTGGAATCCTCTTTTGAACTTACTTCTATCTTATTCTTATAGCGTTCCACGACAAAATTTAATGGAGAGATTCGAACTTTTATCTCTGAATCCTGTTCGGTTCCGTATGCATCTAAATTGGGTGTGATAACGATGTCGCCAAAGCCGGTTTCTACCCGGTCTCCATAGTTATAAACCGGGCCTGTAGGTTCGCCTTTTAACCCGAAGATCCCAGCGCGCTGCGGGACCGTGAACTGAAAACTATTTTCCGAGATCACCCTGATGTGAAGCGTTGTATCTACCTGATATATCAACGAATCATTTTCCAAAAAGTTCACAACCAGCGGCGGATCGTTATAGGCCTCCTGCTCTTTGATACGGCCTTTGATAAATTGCCTGGTATTCAATTTAAGGTCTTTCACCATTTGCTCTACGAGACGCCTTGATTTTATAATCTCGATCTCGTCCTCTACGCGGCCGTAATTAGACGAGAAAAAACCGTAATTCTGGAGGTTCGATATTTCCGGTAATCGGTTCGTTTCCTGGTCCTCCTTGATCTTGATAGCTGCTGATGCGCGGTACT
Source organism: Flavobacteriaceae bacterium (assembly GCA_041618535.1). GTDB lineage: Bacteria > Bacteroidota > Bacteroidia > Flavobacteriales > Flavobacteriaceae > SHLJ01. Next base: position 19,285 of record JBFKFP010000028.1, on the reverse strand, counting down.
CATATTCGGCATATCGGAGGTAAACGAAAGCAGTTGCTATGGCCAGGACAGCACAGCCAAGAATGATCTTCCATTTCGAAAGGTAGAGTTCCAGGGTATCCCTTATGAAATCCTTATTGTTGACCTGCACGCTCTTTGACATACCGAATTTTAATTTTATTTATCTGATTAATATGGCTGCAACAGTGGCAACTACGCCAACGATTGAAACGATCAAGCCATTGTTAGGGGTAAAATTGGCTTCCCTTAACCTCGAATTGTTCGGCTCTACATAAATGACATCGCTCTGGGTGAGATAATAGTTCGGCGAGCTAACTAAATTTACAGAGGACAGGTCTAGCTTGGCATATCGTTTTTTACCGTCAACTTCCCGAATTAATAGAATATTGTCCCGTTTACCATAGATGGTAAGGTCTCCTGCCAATCCAAGGGCCTCGCTAATCGAAACTCGCTCATCCTGTATGGTGAATGTCCCAGGGTTGTTTACCTCGCCTAAAACCGTGATAGTGAAATTAGCGAGCCGGATATTGACAATCGGATCTTTTATATAGTCTGAAAGCTTCTGTTTCAGCATGGCATTGGCCTCACTCCTTGTAAGTCCTCCAATCTTGATGGTCCCTAAAACAGGGAATTCTATATTTCCATTTGCGTCAATGAGGTAGGTCTGCATTTTAAGGGTTCCCTGGGCAGATATTACTGAGGAGTTATAAGATACCGCAGGAAGATTGAAAGGTTTGGCTGCTTCAGGTTCCAGAGCCGATACATCGATGGTCAGAAGGTCATCGGGTTTAAACCTGATCTGAAAATCGGAATTCATGTCTGAATATGCATCGGTCAGAGGTTCGTCCTGGAAATAAACCAAATCCTGCCGTGATGCACAGGAGGAGAGAATGATTATAAAGCCGAAAATACCTGTTCTGTATATGAGCTTAAGTAAGTTATTCATAGTGGATTAGTTTTTAGATTGGTCAAGGACCTCGTATTTTGAATTGTTCGAAATGTATTCAGGGATAATGGACTTTATCATTGCTACGATATCGAAATTCGAGGTCTTGGATTGAATTTCACAAAGGTTTAATATTTTTTCCTCGATGGCATCATTATCCTGTGATTTAGACCTGGCTATCATGATCTTGTCGTGATAGGTGGGTTTGGTGTTCTCGCCGTCGGCTAATAATTCTTCATAGATCTTTTCTCCTGGACGAAGGCCGGTGATTTTGATATCGATGTCACCGGGATATTCCAAGCCCGATAAAAATATCATATTCTTGGCCAGTTCCAGGATCTTTACAGATTTCCCCATATCGAATACAAAGATCTCGCCTCCATTACCCATACTTGCCGCCTCAAGTACGAGCTGGCTCGCCTCTGAAATGGTCATAAAAAACCTCGTGATATCAGGATGGGTAACCGTAATAGGGCCTCCTTCTTCAATCTGTTTTTTAAACAGCAGAATTACCGATCCGCTCGATCCCAATACATTTCCGAACCTCGTGGTTATAAATTTGGTTTGTCCTTTCCCTATCAGGCAACTTACATACATTTCAGCTATGCGCTTTGTTGCTCCCATCACATTTGTAGGATTAACCGCTTTGTCTGTCGATACCAGAACAAACTTGTCAATACCAAATTTAACAGACAGGTCTGCCACGGTGCGGGTTCCGATAATATTCACCCTGACGGCTTCGTAAGGACTGTTCTCCATGAGGGGAACATGCTTGTAGGCTGCTGCATGAAAGAGAATTTTGGGTTTATACACCTCAAAGATGTATGACATGCGTTCATGATCCCGCACATCGGCCACGATTGGCTCGTAATTCTCGATGCCCATACGCTTAAACTCCTGCTCGATTTCATAAAGTGGTGATTCTGCAGAATCCAGCAGAAGGAGTTTTTTAAAACGATATTGAGACAGCTTCCTTGAGATCTCCGATCCGATTGATCCGGCCGCTCCGGTTACCATTATAACTTTATTGTTGTATTCCTCTTCAAGTACCGGGTTAGAGATATTGATCGGTTCCCTTCCCAAAAGGTCCTCGATCTTGATATCCTTGATCTGCTGAAGGCTGAGGTCGCCGTCTATCCAAGTCTGAACCGGAGGTACTATCTTTACCTTGACCCTGAACTGGAATAGGTGAGTGGTGATTCTCAATAATCTCGCCGGTTCTATTTTCTGAATGGAGATTATGACCTCGGACAACTCGTTCTTTTCAACGAATTCCTGGTTAATCTGCTCCAGGCTGTAAACGTTAAGCAAATTGATCTTTTTCCCGATCTTATTCGGGTTGTCATCAATGAAGCCTATAATCTCCAGAATGCTCTTGGTATCACTCTGAATAGCATCATATGTCAGAATCCCCGAATTACCCGCACCATAGATTAAAACCCTGCTATGAGGCTGAAAATCGGAGATTAGGCTCCGGTAAAGTGATTTGATAAAGAATTTCGCGCCTACGAGGAATAATATGTTCAGCAGCAGGTGAATATAGATCACAGAGCCGGACATATTAAAAATTTCATGAAGGCCGAATTTCCTGTTGGCATAAGTAACCAAAAGGAGTATTGTTGCGATGATATTGGTACCGATGATGATATTGACCAGGTCTTTAAATCCGGTATAACGCACTACACCTTGGTGTGTTTTGACCGATAAAAAACTGATGGCGGCTACCAGGGCCACGAAAGGTGATTGGCGAAGTACCGTTTCAAGGTCGAATTCGATCTTGAAATTAAACCTTATGAGATAAGCGAGGAAGAAAGTAACCACAACTATCAATACATCGAAAATCAGCACCAGCCATTTCGAAGCGTATCGGTTTTTTATGCTTTCTAAGAACTTTTTATTCATCAGTCAAAATATGAATTGATGGTATGTATCACCCTATTTATCTCATTATCAGAGAGATTAGATCCGCTAGGCAAACATAAGCCTTTTTCGAACAACTCATCTGATACCCCGTTCAAATATTTCGGGGATCCTTTGAACACCGGCTGCTGGTGCATCGGCTTCCATAACGGCCTGCATTCAATATTATTTCTCTCCAGCAGAAGGCGAATACCCTCCCTTGTTTTGTATGAATCGGTAAGAACACAACTCAGCCAACGGTTTGAGAAATGACCTTCTGGTTCTGAGAGGAATTCAAAATGTTCTGCCGGCAGTTCCTCTCTGTACAATTCGTGGTTCGAGCGCCTTTTAACCGCATAATCATCCAGAACATGAAGTTGTCCTCTGCCTATTCCCGCCAATACATTTGACATCCGGTAATTATACCCGATTTCGGAATGCAGGTATGCCGGAGACTCATCACGAGCCTGGGTTGAGAGAAAAACAGCTTTATTCTTTATTTCTGCGGAAGGAGCAACAAGGGCGCCACCGCCCGAGGTTGTTATAATTTTATTTCCGTTAAAAGACAGGATGGAAAGATCCCCGAAAGTTCCGCATTTTCTGCCGTTATAATTACTGCCCAGGGATTCCGCGCTATCCTCGACCACCGGGATATCGTAACGCCCGGCCACCTCATGGATATCCTTGACCTTATAAGGCATCCCGTAAAGGTGAACCGCAATAATAGCCTTTGGCTTTTTTCCTTTCTTAACGCGATCTTTTATAGCCTTCTCGAGCAGATCGGGACACATATTCCAGGTCTCTGATTCACTGTCAATAAAAACCGGGGTTCCACCAAGGTAAACGATCGGATTGGCAGAAGCCGAAAAGGTCTTGCTCTGGCAGATCACCTCATCGCCGCATTCCACGCCAAGAAGAATAAGAGCGAGATGCAAGGCTGCTGTTCCTGAGCTTAAAGCAGCAACATACCTGCCTTCAGAAAGATATGCCTCTAATTCATTCTCAAAACCGGAAACATTGGGGCCTAAAGGGGCTATCCAATTTGTTTCGAAGGCCTCCTCTACATATTGCCTTTCATGACCGCTCATATGTGGTGATGATAACCAGATCTTTTCCATCATTGGGGTAAATTGCGAATTGTGGCTGTTAATCAACTACCGCTCGCCTATAAAAGTATGAATATCTTAATTAAACCAGTATTATCAATAATATAGACGATAAACCGCATCTTTTTACGTTATAAACTGGCTTTAAAAACCCATCTTCCTTAAAGCAGATGTGACCTGAATCGCTGCCTCTTCGTGTCCGAAGCATGACCAGTGCCCATCGGCCTCATTCAAATCCCAGGCCTTATCGTCTTCCGCGCTCAAAACAATGGTGCTAACTCCTTTCAATCTAAAGAAGTCTGTAATTTTTTGAGATGCCCCGGGATGAAATACAAGGCTTATTTTATCAAATGAATAATTTTGCTCACAGAATTGGAACATCTTCTCAAAGCTTTCCACATCAAACTCCGATACCTCAGGAATCTCCCCCTTGTTCTGTTCATCTACGAATAGGGGGAACCGTTGGTAGAGATAATACAGAAATTTCATATTATAAAGCACCTTCTTTAGTCCTGGCGACTTCAATTCTCCTTCCAGAATGGTATTGGATGCCATATCCAACTGCAGCCTGTCCGGATAACGTCTCTTATCTGCCAGGCTCTCATAAAAATCATTATCGGAAATATAGAGTAGGTAACGATTAAAATTCAATGAATCCAATCGTTTCGAAATTTCCAGGGCCTCTATAAAGGTAACACCGGAACGTCCGGCCTCCAGAACCCCCAGGCCGGGATTCAACTCCTGAAGCTTGGTCCCCTGGTGACAGCTGATGGGGTTCATCAGATTCTCTATGAATGAATCCCCGATGATCGCTACTTTCTTATTCCTTCCTTCAAAATCATTGACTCCAATCCAGCCATATTCATTCACAGTCCAGGGATATTCAGCCCCTTTGTAAAATCCTTTTTGTCCGGGCTTATATAATTGCAATCCGAATTTGTCCCGATATCGCTGGGGAATATCGGAAGTCAGTTTAAAAGCTCTTACAACCATTTCACCACCCAGGTATCCGAGGATCAAGAAAATAGCGAATCTGATTAAAAACCTGTTCATGATCTAGAATTGGAAATATATAAATACCTGTTCCTCACCTGCAAAGACGAACATCAATAAAATTAAGATAAAATAAAACGACCATCGCAAATAAACCGGGAACCTGTGAATTCCTTCTATACCGTATTCTCTCTCCTTGCCAAGCCATTCTATTATAACGAAAACAACTATCAGCCAAAGGGTCTTTAAATTGTCAAGGGTCATTTCGGGTAAACTAAAGAACGACTGGTCAAGGATCCTGAGGCAGTATAAAAAAGCGTCTGATACGGTTTCTGCGCGGAAAAAGATCCAGGCAATTAAGGTCAGTATAAATGTGATAAGAATGTTAGATATCTCTCTGATATTTGGTAAAATCTGTCCTTCAGCTACAACATTCAGATGGTTCCTGTTCTTATTGGTAAGCATAAGCGGAAGGAAATACAGGGCGTTGAGCGCTCCCCAGACTATAAAGGTCCAATTGGCACCATGCCAGAAACCACTCACCAAAAAGATGATAAAAGTGTTCCTGATCTTCATATTCACGCCTCCGCGACTCCCCCCTAAAGGAATGTACACGTAATCCCTGAACCAGGTTGAGAGTGAGATATGCCATCGCCTCCAGAATTCGGCGATATCCCTTGAGAAATAGGGAAAGGCGAAGTTTTTCATCAGGTCGAATCCAAACAGCCGTGCCGTTCCTATCGCAATATCGGAATAACCTGAAAAGTCACAATAGATCTGGAAGGCGAAGAAAAAAGATCCCATCGCCAGTGTGCTTCCACTCATTTCCCCATAATTGGTGAAAACATAATTGACATATTCGGCACAGTTATCAGCTATTACGATCTTTTTGAAAAGCCCCCATAAAATCTGCCTCATGCCATCAACTGCCATCCCATACTCGAATTTCCTTTTTTTATAAAATTGGGGAAGCAGGTGAGTGGCCCGTTCAATAGGACCCGCCACCAACTGAGGGAAAAAACTAACAAATGCAGCAAACGCAACCAGATTGCGGGTTGGTTTCATTTTCCGTTTATATACGTCTATGGTATAACTAAGCGTCTGGAAGGTGTAAAAGCTGATCCCGACCGGTAGAATGATGTTAAGTGAGCGTACCGAGATGTCCCTTCCAAAGAATGAAAAGGCTTCTGCAAAATTATCGACAAAGAAGTTGTAATACTTAAAGAATCCCAGGAATCCTATGTTGACCAGGATGCTGATGAGTAACAGCCGCTGCCTGACCGATTTTTTCTCTGTTTTATCAAGCAGAATGCCCATGCTGTAGTCCACCACTGTACTGAATACGATAAGTGCAAGGAAGCGGTAATCCCACCATCCGTAGAACACATAACTTGCTGTCACGATGAACAGGTTCTGCACTTTTAACCAGCGGTTGGTTAAAAACCAATAGATCCCGAAAACCAACGGAAGGAAGATGGCAAAATCTACGGAATTGAATAACATAGTACGTTAACCGGGATTAGGACAATTGTAAAGGAGTCTCATATGTTATTGTACTTCAATATATTATATTTTTATTTCACCGCACAATCTACACACGAGAATCCCTATGTGCACAAGATCAAAGATGAGTCAAAATAGTTTCTTTTCAGAAAAAATACGACGAATTGCAAAAAATTACGACAGTTACGGAATAAAATAATTTGAACAGAAATATTGACCTTAAAGGGTTTTATTCCGCCAGACTTGCTTTGGTTCCCTATTCAGAAGCTTGTGTGCCAATCGTTCTCCGAGCTTTATGATACGGCCGCAGTGTTCTAAATGCCAGAATGGTACATCCTCAATAACATTTCCGGCCAGCAAGGGACCCGCAACATAAAAACCCTTAGAACACTGCATATCATTATCAACAAGGAATCCCCTCCTTGACGGATTTATGACGCAAAGCCCTGCATTCATCAATTGTACGAGCAGTTCAGGAAGATTCTTTTCATCCAGTGTTTTGGAACCACTACAATTGATGACTATATCGATTTTTTGTTCGGAGATACGTTCTTTCTTTCCTGGTTCAAGTTTAAAATCAAACCTTACGCCCGTGGTCCTTTCATCAGATATCAGGCTGGTAAAATAACCCTTGATATTTCTAATCCGGTTTTGAGCCATAAGGTGATCAACCACATCGGTATAATGTTTCCCAGCCCGCCTCTGGCGTTTCCCGATCTCGTTCCCGTAAAGGCTGGCGAAAGCCTGCAGTTCCTCACTGTTAAGACTTTCGAGAAGGGAGATAAAGGCTTTCGAGATGGGTATCTCAGAGATGGCAGTCCCAAATCCACGATTCTCGGCGGCGTCCAGGTCTAAATTAGCGGCTTTATAGATCTCCCATGCCGTTAAATCATCTTTTCCTTCCAGCGCCAAAAGGTTTTCGGGAATAAACCTGACCATTCTTGTAAAATCGTCCTGTGCTGAATTAGGCAATTCACCCTTGGGAGAAATAATTAAGAAATTTCCTAATTTAGGACGTATTTCAGGCTCATCATTCAGCTTATAGATCATCTCCATGGCACTGGCATTTGCCCCTATTATGAGAACATTGCCAGATTCACCCTTATTTACATAGTTTCTGATCTTCTCAAGATTTTCAGTAAGTCCGGGATTATAAGGATCGGCTATTAGGCAAACCTGATCATTTAATTTTTGTTCTTCCCCTGAAGTCCAATATTCTTTTGAGGGAGGGATCCCGACCGAAAGCACTACTTTCTCAGAACGAAGTGCTGTACGTCCAGAATTAAAATGCAATGAGTATCCATTTCCCGATTTATCGATGGCACTGACCTCATCCTGGATAAAGAACAGTTCTATTTGATCATTGGCCTTAGCTTTATCAATAAGCTTATTTACTTTCTCCTTAAGGTATTTACCAAAGAATCTTCTCGGGATATAAATATCCTCCCAGTCACCGGCCTCTATATCATCCTTATGTGTCCTTATCCAATTCAGAGACAGCGAACCACCGTCATTCCGCAAATCTTCAATCAAGGCCTTGCTATTATGGATGAGCCATGAGATAAATTCCTGCCTGAGCTCTCCTTCCTGAAGAAAATCGGCCAGGGAAGTAATCAATAAAGCAGACTCACCAGATTTAGGACCGTATGCCAAACCGGTAAACCATTCCGTATTTTTTTCTATAACGGCTATTCTCACTAAACCCTGTTCCGATCCATGCTTTATTACAGATTCCAGCATGGGCAAAAGGGTAAAGGTTGTCGCTATGCCTGAGCCCACAAAGGTAATATCCATTCTATGTTTACTGCCGTTCTGTTTCATTTACAAGGTTAAGGAGGCATTGGGCTTCCTGTATAGCGGGAAGAAATCTTCCCTGATGTTAATCGGCTCGTCTTCCAGCCCAGAAAGGTAGCGATAAGCCTTTTCGTCAATAATTTTTCTTCCCGTATAAAAGGGGCAAATATCCTTTGGAAAAAATGCCTGTTTATACCTGAAAATCCCGTCATCCTTTCCATAGCCCCCGCCGAGGACAAAATATTCATAGCCTCGTCGGTATGCCCATTTGATGATCTCATCCTTCAGGATCTCATTAGGCCTGAATTCAAAATAATCAGCCAGCGTACCGCCTATAAATGAAAATACAGTATCCTCTGAAAGCAGTATCATCTCTGAGGCAACTGGCTTTTCATCTTTAAACGTCAGCACCAGTGCACAGTTTTGAGGATTGTTCCTCATAAAGGCCTTTAACTTCTCGTATGAATAATAGTATGAGGCTGCGGCATGAGTACGATCCATGGTATGTTCGAAGATCGCATAGAACTGCCCGAAGATATCAACACTGATGTCATCGGCATAGAACAACTTAACCGACAGTCCCTCGCGTTTTGCTTTATTGATGTTCTTGCGAACCTTTCTGTTATAGTTCCTCCAGATGATCTCCGGATCTTTCAATTTCCCTTTGATATTATGCATGCCTTCAACTAGGGTCCCCGAGTAATATAAATGACTGTTGTCCAGTTTGAATCGGACGAATTCAGAAACAATTCCATTCTCTCTGTACCAATCATCAACAAGTCTCCAAAAAATCTCGAGATTCTCCGGTTCAAGATTTGAATGAAACTGTGGTCCGCTGTACCCCCAGGTCGAGATCACGTCATAATGATCTGATAATTCATCATTTTCAATAGGGCGAAGGTAAATGGGCATGACCACCACAGGCTTGCCTGAATCGCTTTTCATGACCAGCGCCTTCGAGCCCTCTATTCCGCTGTAAAAGATATCCAGGAATTCCAGTTTATAATAGGGGTGATTCCCTCCAAGGTGATCAAGGGCCTCATTGTATTGCCGGGCCTGATGGGTATTGAGATGTAACAATTCCAAAGTCATGCCAGCAGTTCTTTTAAAGCGGTTGCCATTTTAACCAATGCCTCCTTCTCACAGTCCTGATGCACAGGAAGATTCGTGATATGTTTTGATGTGAACTGAACAGATTCGTAGTCTGTACTCCTCAATGGTTCGATCATGTGATAATACAGGCTTACCAGACCAAATCCACTCTCATTCATCTTCCTGAAAATGTCATCGCGGTCAGCATCGAGGATTAAAACCGGAAATGACTGCGGACTGATCCCCTCTGCAAGCCTGGTGTATAACAATTCCAGGCCATGAACCCCTTTCAATTCCTTCAGGAGCAGCTCGTAGTTTTCCCTTCTTCTGTGAAAGATTCCATGCATGTCATATGATAAAACCTCGGAGGGTGACAAATAATCCTTCTGTTCAATATCCAGGGACTCAGAATGGTTGTCAATCAGCATGCCACCGTCTTTAAACGGCAGGTTTTTATGAAGGGAGAAAAAACTATAAGCACCGCGCCGTCCACAACGGCTCCCAATCCAGTCGCTCAGCATGCCATGAGCATTGTCTTCCACGTAGAACACATTTTTCTCGTCCAGCCAGCTGGTGATCTCATCATAATTGATATCGGGGAAACCAAAATAATGGACCAAAAGCAAAACTGCATCCGGGTTTTGGTCAACTTTTTTCTTCAGATCCTCAAAATCTATTCGCAGGTATTTATCAAGGCCATAGAATTCATAAGATAATCCTACATTCGATACCGGATCAAAAATACCGCTGCCTTCGGCCTGCGTCCAACCAATATAGGATGGCAGCAAAACCTTTGAGTCGGGATATTTATGTGAATAAGCTTCAAGCACAGCTTTCCAGGCATCACGAGCCCTGGGATAAATACTGATATCCCGTCTGAAATTAGTGCGTATATGTGCTTTCTTGGCTATCATACCATGGTTGGCACCGACTTTTCGGTCCATTCATTTATACAGTTGGCCAGATATTTCATGTCGTCGGCATCATACCTGAAATCGACATGGATATTAAAAAAGTATTTCCACGGTGTCCTGAGGTCGTTGTCCGGCCAGAGGTTGGCCGGGTAAATATGCCTTTTCAGGCAGAAAGCCTTGAACTGATCAAATATGTCCTTGTCGCGGAACAATAACAATAAGCCAAATGGGGTATGGCCTTTACGGTTTATTATCCTAAAATGTTCAGATGAATTCAAATGGCCTAAAACGACCTTAAGGTTGGCGGCCTTTACCTTGTTGACATCAAATTTTATATATGATTCGATGGCAGCGTAAAGCCCGGCATCGGGCCTTGAATAGCTGTTGGACGCAGAGATTAAAGACTCCCCCATGGACAGTAGATTCAGGTAAATATCTTTTTTCCCTTTCCCCGATTTGAGATAATCCCTTTTTTTAATCATCGACTGCTTAAGGGTGAGGTACGCCTTATCCATGGTTTCATCCAAGCCGTCTTCATATCCGGGGCCAAAATTGTTCTGACCAGGTTGCCAGGCAATTCCGCCAATGGGAACGGGGTAGGTCTTCCTTACAGAGGCCAGGCAGTAATCGGCCTTGCTTTCCAAACTCTGGGTCGAAAGCCAGCCATGTGAATGATCCTCTATAATTGTCGGCCGATCTTTAGATTCGGTATTGTAGTTGTATTCAAACAACCCCCAGTAATTGTTCAGCAGGATCACATCATTCCTGGTGCAGAATTCCTCAAAGTTAAAATCCTGATCGCAATCGAAGGGATCGATATAATAATATCGGATGGAACTGTAATTGCGCTCAAGGAAAGCTGTAACGTTGTGACAATAGTATTCCGGAACCCAGATGGTTCCTGGCGTACGTTTTGCATGAATCGTTTCCAGGATTGCCCTCATAGCGCTTCTTCCGGAATTATAAACCCGAACATCATCCTTGAGCTCGATCTTCCGATCGGCCAAAGCCTGGTAGACTTTATCCTCAATTTCGAGCTTATAAAAAGACGACCCGATTTCTCTGTTCACACTTTAACTTTTACATTCTTGAAAGCCGGCATATTATCATTTTCAGAGGCGTTCACTCCTTTGCGGGTAAGCACTTTCTCCACTGTCATGATAATGATCTTAAGATCCAGCCAAAACGACTGATTATCCACATACCAGACATCATATTCAAATTTCTGGTCCCAACTAATTGCGTTCCTGCCGTTTACCTGAGCCCATCCTGTAATACCCGACATAACTTCATGTCGCCTGGCCTGGGATTTACTGTATAAGGGAAGATATTCGATATGCAATGGTCTCGGACCCACCAGGCTCATATCACCCTTTAAAACATTTATCAATTGCGGAATCTCATCAAGGGAGTATTTGCGTATAAACCAACCAACCTTTGTAAGTCTCAAATGAAAGGGAAGGTACTCGCCGTTCTCATCCTTTTTGTCATTCATGGTCTTAAACTTGATAATTTCAAAAATGCGTTTGTTCTTACCCGGTCGTGCCTGGTAAAAAAAAGGTTTCCCGTTATTGACAAATAGCAAAACGACCAGAATCACCATAAAAATGGGTGATGCTAAAACAAGCCCGATAAGGGCTGCCAGAAAATCGAAGAAAGGTTTAATCATTCTAGGATACATCCTGATTTGTTTCGGTTGACCGATAAAGCTTCAGCAATTCATTCCAAATATAAGTTTGCTTGTAGTTAACAACAATATTTTCTCTTGCAACTGCCTGCATTTTCCGACGTGTTGCAGGTTCCTCTGCCAATAGCTTCATCGCCCTGAAAACAGCTCCAGTGTTCTTCGTCGGAATGATAATACCGTTGATCCCGTCCTTAATGATCTCATTGCATCCATTTATGTCGGTAACAATCGCCGGAACACCCATGGCACCGGCTTGCAGCAGTACATTCGGGAATCCTTCCCGATAGGTTGGAAATACGAAGAAATCTGCAATACCCAGGAAAGGGCGCACATCGTCCTGCCAGCCTACAGAAATAATTCCCGGGTTAGATTCAATTAGCCTTTCAGTTCGAGCGTCCAGAGGATCCAGTTCATTCTCACGACGGCCTACCAATATTAGTTTGCTATTCTTATCCGTACTATAAAATCTATCGAAAGCCGTTACCAACTCATTGACGCCTTTATCATTAACCAGCCGGCCGATATAAACCATGACGAGGCCCTCCGAAACAGCGCCAATTCTTTCCTTTAATTCCTGCATTTGCTTATCGGAGACCTGTTCCGGGTTAAAATGATCCACATCAATCCCATTAGAGCTCCCTTGTCCTATGATCTTTAGCTTAGATGCCGGGGCGAATCTTTCGCGGATAATTATCTCATACAGGCCCTTTGAATTTGGAAACACCCTCGTTGCCAGAGAATAAGTGAGTTTTTCAACAATATTCAATAACCATCGCTTTGGTCCGCGTTCAATTAGCAGTGGCATGCCTGCAACGGTATGAAAGCGGTTATTCACTCCTGCCAGCCATGCTGCCAGCATTCCTACGATCCCGGCTTTCGGGGTATGTGTATGAACAATAAATGGTTGTTCCTTTTTTAGGAATCGATACAATCTGAAAACTGCAAGCAGGTCCCTCACCGGAGATATGGTGCGCGTCATTCTTACCGGATAGGTACGAATACCTTCCTGGATGGCAACCTCATTCAGTTCCTCATCGGGATTAGCCACACCAACAATCTCGTAATAATTACTCATAAATCGCAACTGGCCTTTCAGAAGGACTTTCAGGGAGGAAGGAACCGTTGTTACGCGAATGATTTTTTTCAATGTGAGATAGGTGTTGAAGAATTTTGAGTTCAGTCCAAATATATAGCCCTGTACCATTTCTGGAAACAAAAGAATGTCCAAACTTTAAAGGTGTTGTCAACTTTTCTGTCAAGGTGGTTCCTTACAAGGGTAATTACATGATCCTCTTTAAAAATATTCTGTTCTCTTAAAAAAGAGATTTCTATATAACTTTCAAGTTCTTTTCTAAGGCCCTCCCTAAGCCAGTCACCAACGGGAACACCGAAACCGCTTTTTGATTTATCAAGAAACCCTTGCGGGAATGCGTCTTTAAAAGCCTCTTTCAGCAGGTATTTTTTGTTCCATCGTTTCATCAGGTAATTCTCGGGAAGGGACATGGTATACTGCAAGAGATCGCGGTTGAGAAAAGGAGCCCGGCATTCCAGTGAGTTCAGCATACTGGTTCGGTCTACTTTGACCAGCATGTCGCCCTCAAGGCTCAGGTGAAGGTCGATTCTCTGATAATCATTGAGAGAGGCAGGGTGGTGAATTCCGGATTTATCGGCATAATAACCGAATGGATCATCATTGATCATGTTGTCCCTCAATAATTTCCTGATACCGGAAGCCGGCATTCCCAGGGAAATGATATCCCAGTAGTATTGACCGGAATAGTCAACAGATTGAAGAGCACGCTTAAATTTATATCGTTTTCCCCTGTTATCGTCCCTTGTTTTGAGAAGAGGATTGGCTACTTTCTTTATGGATTTATGAAGGAACTCTGGAACCAATGATGTGTAGGTTCCGTTTAGTTTGCCCATATGGTATTTGTTATATCCTCCAAAAATCTCATCTCCTCCGTCGCCTGTAAGGGCCACTTTAAGGAAATCTGAAGTCTTTTTAGAAACCAGGTAGGTCGGTAGTGCAGAGGAATCGGCAAAGGGTTCGTCAAAATTCAGGAGAATATCGCTCACATCGCCCTTCAGATCGTCTTCGCTAATAATAAATTCGTGATGATTGCTGCCGATAAGTTCGGCTACTTTTCGCGATTTTTCGCTCTCATCATAAGACTTTTTGGTAAACCCGATGGAAAATGTATCGATCTTGGCAGGACTGTATTCCGAGAGGCAATAAGAGATTATAGAAGAATCCACCCCTCCTGACAAAAAGGTTCCGATAGGAACATCTGAAACCGACCTGCTGACCACGCTGTTATAAACCCGCTCACGAACCTCTTTTTTAGCAGATTCAAATCCTATGTCTGTTTTATCCCGGTTTAATTCAGGATGAATCGGTTTTATATTGAATTCCAGGGTCTCCAGGTCGTATTCAAGTATTCGATTGGGCTCCAGCTTCTGAATTCCGCGATATATGGTAAAGGGAGCCGGGATATAGGTAAGCCTGAAATAGAGATTTAATGCGTGCGCGGAGATCCCGGGTTTGTAACCCAAGGCAAGAATAACCGATTTAAGTTCCGACCCCCATATAAACGCATCTGGCTGATGGGTATAGTACAATGGTTTCTCTCCGAAGAAATCGCGAGCCATGACGATCTTGCCTCTCCTGCGGTCGTAAATACTCAGTCCGAACATCCCGTCTAAATGACCAAAAGCATCGGGGCCAAGCTCCTCATATAATTTCAAGATCACCTCCGTATCACTTGTAGTATTGAATTCAATACCCTTATCTAATAGCTTTTTTTTCAGTGTTTTATAATTATATATTTCCCCATTGAATACTATACTGATCTGACCGTTATCTGAATGCATGGGTTGGTGTCCGGTACTTAAGTCTATAATAGACAGGCGCTGCATGCCCATCCCGATCGTGAGGTTTTTTTCCTCCCCGATAAAATGGCCATGATCATCCGGGCCCCTGTGGTGGATGGCCGTGTTCATACGCTTCAGGATGGCTTCGACTTTATCAGAAGAATCAGTTCCTTTACATATATATCCATTAATTCCGCACATGCAGCCTATATTTGAGATTCGATAACGGACTTAAATTCTTTGTAAACAACATCAAGGTTGAAGTCCAGTGCCCGTTCATGCGACAAATTACTGTATTCCTTCCTCTTTTCTGAATCGGTACTGAGGAAGTTGATAGCTGCTGCCAGGCCAGGCGCATCTCCCACATTGACCAGAATCCCGTATTTTCCCCTGTAAAATCCCCCCTTTTTAATATTGACGGGATTGTTGTTGTTTAAAATTTCAAGAGGCCCTGAATTGCAATTGGTTGAGATAACAGGCAACCCGGCCGCCATGGCCTCTAACAAAACATTGGGGAATCCTTCTGTTTTTGAAGAAAGCACAAAACAGTCTTGCTGCGAGAGCCGCCTCTTAACATCCGAAACACGCCCGGGCATTTTTATTGAATCCCCAATTCCCAACTCGCGACTAAGTTTTTTCAATTCTTCGGTGAGAGGACCTGAGCCCAGAAGAGTGAGGCTAATTCTGGCATCCAACCTATGCATTGCTTTGAGGATTAGTGATTGGTCCTTTACCGGGATATGACTCCCAACATTGATGAGTTGAAAGGGGAGTTCTCCCGCATATTCATCAATAAATGGATTATCTGGTTCCACCTCTATGGGATTGTAAATCACCTTCATCGGAACACTTACCCCAAAATTGGCCTCAAGGTCATTGTTTATATGAATCGAATTTGAAAAAAGAAGGTCACTTTTGTTGTATAGCAGAGGATAGAAGTTTTTTGCCATTATTCTGGCAAATCCCGAATCAGCATACATTTCGGATGGAAAGCAACGCTCACTGATGACTATCCTTGGTCTTTTCCCTCCAATTAGCCAGCGGCCGGCCAGGACGTTGATCATATTGGGTAGGGCCAGGAAGGACATACTGAGCTCGATGCGTTCCCTTTTTAAAAGTCTGCGATACCTGAAGATAAAACCGATCGATTTAATTATCTTAAAAAAAGGGGAGACGTTGACCAATCCCCTGGATGGTCCTAAGATTTTTAGCCCGACCTCCTCTGGTATATCAAAAGCCACATCATCCATTAAAAGAACCAAAGTCACCTTGTAGTCTTTCACCAATTCTTTTAGTAAAAGGCTGATTACCCTCTCTGCACCGCCGGTGTTAAGGCTGATGGATAATATGCTGATATGCTTTTTATCCATTTGGCTTATTTTGCACCAAAGACCGGAAAAGATCTTCGTATTTCTCAATAATGATATCCCTTCCAAAACGACTGAAGACACTGTCGCTGATTGTCTTTGGAGATAATTGGTAGTCTGTGTGAAGGTCGTTTAGCACTGCCAGGAAAGCATCTTCGTCCTTAACCCTGTAACCATTGATCCCATCTAAAATGATCTCGTTAAGACCGCCTGGTGCATCATAAGCCAACACAGGAGTCCCAACAGCCATGCTTTCTATCAGCGCATTTGGAAATCCTTCGGTATACGCGCCTTGAAGATAAACATGGCTTTCTTGCAGATATGCGTTCACCTCAGATGTATATTCAATGTGCCTGACCCGGGAAGTTAAACCTAATTCCCTGGTAAGTTCTTCTAATTTATCCTTTTCAGTGCCACGGCCTATGATGGTATAGCTAAAATCGAACTCTGCCCTGGATAATACTTTCAGAAGCCGGTCGTATCCTTTTTCTTTATCCAATCGTCCAACCGTGATCAATTGAAAGGGATTTATGGGAGGAATTCTGGTTTTCAATCGAAATCCATCAGTTACAGGATTATTGATAACCACCATTTTGTCATGATCGAATCGGTAAGATTCTTCCAGGTCTTCCCTCATGTCTCTTGACTGACAGATTACCGCATCGAAGAAACGGAACCTATTCTTCTCGAATATACGGAACGGACTGAATTTTATATCGGCATATTTGTGCAGGGCACTTAGCACATTTACCTCCCTGGCTACAAATTTTGTTTTTGGAAAGAACCAGGACATGTATGCTGCCATGGTATTTAAATGACCGATGGCCGTGACTACTATATCCGGTTTTTGTCTTCTTAGAAAATGGAAAAAATCAAATAGGCCGTATAACACCCTTGACCGTTCAAAAAAGGTAGTTTTAACATGCCCGAGATCATAGGAAGCATCCTTTTTATGACCGAATACCGCGAAAGACACCTTGAATTCATCCTGGTTTATCTCCCTTGCCACAAAGGAAAGCACCCGTTCTGCACCACCTGGCAGGAGATTTGGTGTAACAATGGCGATATGGATCTTATTTTGTTCCATTTAATTCATCGAAAGTCCGTTAGCATTGTTTTTCATCCATTGTTTCAGCACCAGCAATCTCCAGATAAGTGAATACCGGTTCCATTGCTGATTCATATGTTGATCGATCATTTTTGTGATCATTTCAGGTTTAACAGATGGAATCGACTCCAATCCTGATGGACTTAACTGATCCAGTACATATTCCTTTAATTCGTTTCTGAACCACTGTGCAAAGGGCATTGTAAAGCCAGATTTAGGCCTGTCGAAGATCTCAGCGGGTACTGACTGGTACAACACATCCTTTAAAATACGCTTTGTATTTGATTTCTTTATTTTGAATCCGGCAGGGAGGCTGCGTGCGAACTCCACCACCCTGTGATCCATCAATGGTGAGCGTGCCTCAAGAGAAAAAGCCATGCTGCCACGGTCAACTTTGGTATTGATATCCCAATTCATGTAGGTCTTCAGATCGAAGTCTGACAGGCGCTCGTAAAGATTCCTCGTTGAATTATCAAGATACTTGAGCTCTTCCACCACTCTGGGGTCGTTCCGGGGTTGGAACCAGTTCAGGTCAAGGCCTGTCATCCCGGCCACATAAGCCGAATTCACGTTTTCGTATGTCATGGCCCTTGCAATGGTCTTATGACGATAGTTAGGCGAGATCCCTGTCAGGGCACCGATAAGCTTTCTTAAAACCAATGGCAGGACATAGATCTTCCCGCCTTTTGACGCCCAGAGGTAACGGTCATAACCCATGAAACTTTCATCGCCACCATCTCCCGAAAGAGCTACGGTTACATGTTGACGAGTGTATTTGGACAAAAGCATTGAGGGAATTGCCGATGAATCGGCAAAGGGCTCATCATAATAATAACTGAAATTCTCAATGAGGTCAAGGCCTTCATCATAATTGCATTGAATGACATGATGATCGGTCTCGAGATGACTGGCAACACGTTGTGCATACGAACTCTCATCGAAACCATCCTCATCAAACTTCACTGAAAAGGTCTTTACTTTCGATGCTGTGGTCTGTACTGCCATTGCTGTAACCAGTGATGAATCTATCCCTCCGGAGAGGAAAACGCCAACCGGAACATCGGCATATAATCGTAATGACACCGCATCTTTAAGAAGTTTTACAAGGGTGTTCTGGGCCTCTTCGTAACTTCCTCTGAATTCCAGCCTGTCATGTTGATCAAGATCCCAGTATGGATAAGTGTCGAACTTTCCCGAATCCAGATCGAAGCTAAAGGCGTGACCCGCTTTTAATTTTCTGACTTCATTGAAAATAGACATGGGATCGGGTACTGCACCCCAGGTCAAATATGAATCTACAGCCTTTCGGGAAACCGTTAAACCCTGGTTAAATAGCTGTATACTGGATACCTGGCTTGAGAACTCAAAATCCCTTCCATTATGATAATAATAAAAAGGTTTTTGCCCCATTCTGTCACGTGCTCCGAAAAGCAGCTGCTTTTTGACGTCATAGATGACAAATGAAAACATTCCAATAAAATGATCAACACAATCTCTTCCATATTCGAGGTAGGCGGCACATATCACCTCTGTATCGCTGGTCGTGCTGAAGCCATAGCCCTTTTGCTCAAGATTTTTCCTGATCTGCTTGAAATTATAGATTTCCCCGTTGAATACGACATGGATTTTATCAAGATAATTGAAGGGCTGGTCCGATCGCGGATCAAGGTCGATGATTGAAAGCCGGTTATGACCAAATATCAGGGAATTCCGGCCCTCATAAAAACGCCAGTCCGTCTTATCGGGCCCCCGGAAAGAGGTTCGTTCCAGTTTCTTTCGAATCTGGACATTATCATATTTTATGGTCGATCCATATATACCACACATAGAACCAAAGGTATGTATTATACTGTTTTTCTCATGACCGAGTTATACAACTGCAGGTGTTGCTCATACACCCTGCCAATACTGAATTTCCCTGATAATTCTTCATATAATCTCCCTGATCTTGCCAGGGCCTTGTCATAATTGTTAATCACATCCATCATGCTATCCGGGAAAT
>JBFKFP010000027.1:0-23260 GCA_041618535.1 Flavobacteriaceae bacterium | reverse complement strand
GTGATACCCATTCCAAGGCCGGAGAACAACATGCCCATCATCACCATGGAGAAGCTGTCACCAAACGCGATAAAGACAAAAGCGATAGCCATAAGTCCGTAGCCCAGGGCAAATAAAGCCGGGAAGCTGAAACGCCCTTTCAATTTGCCGAAGCTGAATGAGGAAATGGCCGAAAAAAAGGTACTGCTGGCAATGACAAGACCTATAGCGGTATTTGATTCCATCCCGATGTCCTTCAGGTGAAACGGGATCTGTATGGGTACGATAAAAAACAGTATCCACATCAGCATCACATTAGCAAAGACGAACCAGATTATGCGCGGCGATTTTAATGCCACGGCCTCATCCCGCTTTTCCCCGGGTTGGTGTTCTGGCTCTTTTAGAAAGATATAGGCCAGGGGTAAGACCGCAAGAGATAAGACATAGATCAGGAAGGGAATACGCCAGTCTATATCGGCAAGGACACCCCCGAGGCTGACGAAAACAATTCCCGCAACCGACATAAAGGCGATCTGAATCCCGGCAAACTGCTGCCGTGCCTTACCCTGGTAATAGTCGGCTATCAGGGTGGTTGCGATCGTCATGGTAAAACCAACGCAAATACCGAGCAGCGCCCGGCCTGCAAGGATCAGGTACAGGTTTTCCAGCCAATAACCTGAACTTCCGGCTATGGCATATACCACAAGGATGGGCCCCAGTAGCTTCAGGCGGCCCGTACTATCAATGATGGGGCCGGCCACCATGGCACTCAAGGCGATAAAAAGGGCCGGGAACGACAGGGCCATCTTGACCAGCTGCTCGCCGTTGGGATCATCCTTAAAGTCCACTGCCATATCCGGCAGGGAGGCTGAAATGGTCAGCATAGACATAATGGTCAGGCTGCTGACCAGCAGCAGGGTCAGTTTGGTCGGGCCGCGATTCACCTCCATAGCCTATACCATCTGCCCTTTCATAAGCTTGGGCAGCATCTCCTTGAAATTCTCTTTTTTATTGAGATGCGGAAGCGGCTCGGCAGGCTCCGGAACACCAAGGAATTCACATAACGGCCCCCAGCCGTCCCTTACATCATAGACCAGCAGTTTGTCTGCCGGCACTGTGGCCTTTACATCAGCTATATGGTCTTCCCAGTACTTTCGGGCATATTCCTTATCCTCGAATTTATGATGAAGCCTGTCTGCGAAGAATGTCCTTTTAAAGAACTTAATGCATTTGACCACTTTGCGCGCTCTTGCGCTGAACAAAAGCTTTCCAAGCATCTTGATCTTCTCACCCGGGGTTTGTGGCCCGGCCCGGAATACGGTGCTGTCCACGCTCTTATACCAGGAATCGAAATCCCGGACGGTAAGGATCACCTTGGCATCCGGATAGCGTTTCATATGCTCCTTGTACCAGGGATAGCCAGGGAAATCGACTGTGGCATCGAAGCCATCGTAGAGGGCGTCCCAGTCGGTATCGCCGGTGGCATCCAGCTGTTCCCAGTATTTCAGTCTTACCGGGTTTACAAGCAATTCCTTCATATGATAGACCCTTTTGTAGCCCAGGGTCTCGAGGCTTCTTTTCAGGGTGGTAGTTCCTGTCCTGGGGCATCCTGCCCCGATTATCTTAATAGACATGATCGTATAGTGTTTGATTGGTTATTGTTTTCATTTATTCCTCGCTCTCATCCGGTGAAGCCGGTGGGGGTGGCATTTTAAATACAAATGGCTCGGGTTGAGGGCTGATCGGCTTTATTTCCCTTCCATTCAATCCCGGATGATCGGGTCCGTAATGTGTTGCACGGAACTGGGCATATTTAAAGGGCCCTGTTGGCTGTGAAGGCGATCCGTCTGGCAGCCTGTAATGGTAGTTATACGGGTTCCAGTATTCCCAAACTATATCACCCACGGGGGTCACCTCGAAGAAGCGGCCCTTGGCCCCGGAGCAAATAAGCGTGTTCCCGTTCTTGAGTCGCTGAGCCCCTGACACGAATGCCGAGTAAAATGAATATTTATCCGGAGCCTTGTACATCCAGGTTGGCTCTTTCGGGCCATAAGGCTTTCCTTCCTCCCTGCTGTATGTTCCGTCATCATTCAGGGGCGCATTGATCTGGTAGACCGCACTGTAATTACCTAAATCACCAATCGCGACCTGCGGATCGGGAGATTTCGACTGCATCAGTACCGGCCATACATTCGGGAACTTGCTTCCGGGTTCGGGGATGTCGTTGTTAAAGACCATAAGCTGGCCCTCCCCTGGATATCCTTTCGGGATCCATTTTACGTCATGCTGGCCGTGTAATTTGGGATACTTTTCATTTGCCATTCCGTAATTCTCAGGATGTCCCCATCGGTACATCAGGTCGCCTGCAGGCCCTTTGGCCTCCTCGGTCGAAACGCTGTGGTCAATGACCCAGATCTCGCCATAGCCTGGAGAGCTGATAGCGATCTGATCGAGATCTGCATTATAGGCCACTGCATTGCAATGTGAGATATCCGATTCCCAGTTATCGGCGGTGGCATTCGAAGTAATCATCCCGCCCTGCTTCATCTGCTCTACCTGCTCAGGGGTTATGGGCGGCCCCTCTGGTGCATGGGTATTGATATTTATCTTTCCAACGTTATCGGCTAACTTTCCATAATTGGGCAGGGTCGAATCCTGGTCCTGGATGATATGGTCCCACATCCGCCATTCCCAGACCACCTCGCCGCCTTCCGGCCTGTTGGGTTTGATCTCAATGATCTTATCGGGCCAAATCCCGGCCTTGGCTGTATTATTTGGGTCGCGTCCTGCCGCAACAGCATCCTCAAAAGGAATGACCTCGTAAGAAATGGCAAGTACATTGCCATTTGGCATGGGCTCTATATCGTGATGGATGAGTTCGGTCTCGGTGGCATATTTGAAATCCCAGAGCTTATTGCCTTCCCAGTCGTATTCGCGGATCCTACCGGCCTGCCCTCCGGCAGCAAAGGTCGGAAAGTCCGGGTCGCGCTGAAGGCTCAGCAGGTTGCCATTGTCCAGCAGGTAGGCCTGCATGCTGTTGAATTCGGTATTCCATTCATGTACTACCTCTCCGTCAAGGTTTATCAGAATGGTCTTGGTGCTTTCCGAAGGCTGGAACATCACGTAGCCAGGAGTGGCCTTATCGGTTTTGGTGATGAGCCCGCGCTTTAAGGTGTTACCCGTAATAGAGCGGGTGTCCTCGGGTTTCCATTCCTTTATCGCTACCGGCTCCGGGCCAGGTTCTTTTGGTTCGTCCTTACAAGCCAGGTTCAGTAAAAAGAGAGGAAGTAACAGAATTAATAGTGATTTCTTCATAATGGTTGATTGATTTATAGCAAGTGAAATTGATAATACTTTCCTGAGGTGCAACGGTAGAAGAGGAAGATGTTGGGAAAAGGACTGAATGCCAAACTTATCGTCAATTGACGAGATAATCGGACCTCAAGATTTTGGGGGCCTCTTAAAATTAGTGTCGGCATGGTTGGTTAAAAATGAACGACATTAAAGATAGTAAAATTCTTTAACGGTTCTTTGGTGGTGAAGAAAACAACCTCAAAAATATTACGCAATGAGAATGGTGTTTATTTAAAATTAACCAGTCCTATGCCATGGCTTTAGGCACGGTTATTCAATAGGCAAAGAAATTCGTCAACCTGAATGTGCCCTCCCGAACGGGCACTGAGTGTCAAGATATTAAAACAACGAAGGCACTGACGCGATGGAAAAATGGTTTTGATTTATCCGTTTTTCCCTTAATTGCGGTGTCGATGAATTTCTTTGCCTATCGGTTTTTAAAATCAATCATCTACGGCCTGCCCGACAAGCTGTTGAAATTTCCAGCCCGAGTTATCGGGTCCGCTGCGCTGTGTTTGCTTCATTAGGACCCCTATGATCTTTTCTTTAGGATCCGCAAAATACTGGGTGTTGAAGTAACCGCCCCAGCTGAAAGTACCCTCACTGCCACTTCCTCCAAGGCCCTGACCTCTCTCATCGATAACACCGAAAGCCAGTCCGTAATACCTTCCTGAATCACCCCAGAGATCTCCAATCTGGTTGTCCATAATGAATTGCACGGTGGTCCTGCTAAGGAGTCGAATTCCATTAAGCTCACCATTATTCAGATACATCTGAAGAAAGGTTGCATAATCCCTGGCCGTGCTCGAAAGGCCGGCTCCGCCCGAAAAGAATCGTTTGGCCCCTTTCACAGGGTAATCCGGATCATAAAAGGTTACCGGGTACCGGACCCATTTGTCATCCAATTTGGTCTGAACCGTGACCAATCTCTCATGTTTCGATTCTGGGAGATAGAACCAGGTGTCGTCCATTCCCAGGGGATCAAAAATTCGCGTCCTCAGGAATTTGTCAAATGGCATGCCTGAAACGATCTCTATAAAATACCCCAATACGTCCAGGCCCTCGCTATACGTCATCTTTTCACCAGGGTCATGGTGCAAAGGAAGTTTGGCCAGTTTCTTTACACTTTCCTCAATGCTGATATTCTCGGTTGTAAACAGATCAGTGACACCGGCGTCCTTATAGATTTTTTTAAATCTTTCATCATTGTCAATGACTCCATAACCAATACCAGAGGTATGGGTGAGCAGATGCCGGATGGAAATGGGTTTGCTTGCAGGAGTCCCATCCCAACTCCCGTTTTCATATAAGGTGTCAAGCACAACGGCATCCTTGAATTCCGGGATGTACCTGGCTATGGGCTCATCCAGCCGGAACAGGCCTTCTTCCCAGAGCATCATGACGGCTGTTGAGGTAATGGCCTTGGTCTGCGATGCGATCCTGAAGATATCGTCCTTTTTCATGGCCCTGCCCGATGCATTATCGGCCATTCCAAAAGCCTTGTGATATACGATCTTTCCGTTCCGTGCTACAAGGGCAACAGCGCCGGGTATTTCATTATTCCTGATACTCTTCTCAATTGCTTTATCTATGCGTGCCAGGCGTTCAGACGACATACCCGCCGATTCAGGATCAGCTTTGGACAGTGGAGGTGATTTTTGAATGGAACTCGTTTGAGGAGAGGCCAGGAAGCAAATGGCCAGAATAAAAAGAAGTGATGTGAATTTCTTCATTGCAGATTATTTGTATTGTTTATATGTTTCACAGATATCTGATATTCCTGATCCTTCTAAGTCATTTCAGGCTGCATGTATTTCTCAAAAACCTCCTGAATATTCAAGAGCGATCTTGCCTAACGGCACTGAAGGACAGGCCACCAATCAAACTTACGATTTTTTGATGCTTGACGGCACTCACCGTCACAATTTCAATTTGGTCATGCCTGAAAAAATTTTCCTGTCCTAATCATCAAAATTTGGCTTGAAAACCTCTCATATCTTCCTGATCTATTCGGCAGTGGTAGGATCAATGACATGGGCCACCTGGTTGACCTCGTTCGCAGGGAATCCTCCTTGTTTGGCGTGTTCCCTCACCATGGCCTCATCAGGGGCAATATAGACACAATAAATCTTGTTGCCGGTGACATAACTATGTACCCACTGGATTTGAGTTCCCAGATTCTCTAACGCTCGGCAAGAGGTTTGTGAAATGCTCTTTAATTCCTCAGATGTCAGGTTACCGGCTTCCGGTACTTCCCGCTCAATTACATATTTTGGCATAGTTGGTTGGTTTTTATCCGCAATGGGATTTTTTTTAATTCAGTTTAAAAAATCAAAATATACTGTATCCTGTTAACAACGGTAAGATATTCAAGGTAGAACGGGTATCTCTGTTCTTGATAGATGAGTCAACTAAAGATCTAACCCTGGAGTGATATGTTATCAATATACAAAAATTAGAATGGAAATGCCCTGAGATTTGTATTTTAGCATTGTGCTGAATCACTACACTTATAAGCTCTCCGGGAGTGATCACTGGGTCACATTCGTTCATGGTGCAGGCGGCAGCTCCAGCATATGGTTCCGGCAGATAAGAAGTTTCAGGGAACATTTCAATGTTCTTGTACTCGATCTGAGAGGTCATGGACGAAGTAAGCCTACCCTAAAAGATGCCTTTAACGAAAATTATACTTTCAACTCCATCACCGGCGATATTGTTGAGGTTCTTGACCATCTCAAAATCAAAAGATCGCATTTTGTAGGGATCTCATTAGGTACCATTTTAATTAGGAACCTGGCAGAGAATTATCCCGACCGTGTACAGAGCATGATCATGGGTGGAGCCATCACCCAGCTGAATTTGCGTTCGCAATTGCTGATGCGGTTCGGGGTCATCTTCAAGTCTGTCATCCCATATATGTACCTCTACAAGTTATTCGCCTTTATAGTTATGCCAAAGCGAAATCACAAGGAGTCGAGGTCATTATTCATCAAAGAAGCTAAAAAATTGTACCAGAAGGAATTTGTGAGATGGTTTAAACTGGCTTCCGAGATCAACCCCTTGCTCAGATTCTTCCGTCTTAATGACATAGGAATTCCAACCATTTACATTATGGGAGAAGAGGATCATTTATTCCTGCCTTCGGTAAGGAAGGTCTCTGAAAATCATAGCATGGCGAGCCTTGTCGTGGTTCCGAGCTGCGGGCATGTGGTGAATTTAGAACAACCTGAAATATTTAATTCACAGTGTATCGATTTTATCAGGTTGCAGGTTCAAGTGTAAATTATGGCCAATCTTTTCCATAGCGCCGAGATCAGGTGGTTCAGCGATGAAGCTGAGGCTATGGAAACCATTTTCAGAAACCTGCCATTTCAGAATCCCCGGCATGGAAATGATACGTTTCCGCCTCAACCCGAACGCACCGATTACTACCTGAAGACTGGCCTGCTGAGTATCGGTATAAAGGTAAGGGAAGGCAATCACGAGATTAAGCTGAAAAGCGATAAAAACGAATTCGTGCAGGAGATCGGGAATATTGAACATTGGTCTAAATGGAGTTCTTCGGAAGAACTGAACATACTGAATACCATAGACAACGCCCTTCTTGCTGATTGGATAGCCGTAAACAAAAAGCGATTCCTGAAGGTATATGAGGTTAAGAAAGACAAGTCGGTTGACTATACAACTGAATTTGTTGATGATGGATGTGGGGTGGAATTCACCAAATTGACCGTTGATGGTGATACCTATTATTCCTTCGGAATGGAAGCCTTCTGCACCTTCAATTCCGGGGTGGACAACCTGGCTGCCACATGGCATGCCCTGGGTTTAAAACGATCTCTTTTCAGGGGCTTGCGCTGCATGAGCTACCCCGAATTCCTTATCGCGGTCTTCTCAGGAACCTTTTAAAAAAAAACTTCTTACCGGGCTCAGCCTGTTATCTTTTCGAGCTTGACCGTGAAATGCCTCATAATAGGTGCTTCGTCTATTATGCGATACCCGCGCTTCGCCTCGTGACGGGAATCATAAATCTTCTTGATTACCGCAGCCACATAGCGCATATGATTCAATGAGTAGGTCCTTCTCGGGATGGCCAGGCGGACCAATTCAAGTTCCGGGTAACGGTTTTTATGGGTGAACGGATCCCTGTCTGCCAGGATGGTGCCTATTTCAACTCCCCTTATCCCCCCTACTATATACATCTCGATGGCCAATGCCTGCGCCCTGAATTCCTTTCTTGGGATGGTAGGAACAAATTTATTGGCATCCAGGAAAATAGCATGCCCGCCAAAAGGCTGCTGAACAGGAACGCCATATTCAACCAGTAGTTCCCCTAAAAATGCGACCTGTTTGATACGCGAATGCAGGTAATCGAATTCGGTGGCCTCATCAAGCCCAACAGACAATGCTCCCATATCCCTGCCATTCAGGCCTCCATAGGTTTTAAAACCCTCGAACATAATGCTAAATACAGAAGCTTTTTTGTAAACCTCCTCGTTATTCAGGGCAATGAATCCGCCCATATTGACCAGCCCGTCTTTTTTTGCGCTCATCGTCATGCCGTCGGCACAGGAAAAGAATTCCCTGACTATTTCCTTAATCGTTTTATCGGCATAGCCCGGTTCGCGGGTCTTGATGAAATATGCATTTTCGGCAAAGCGGGCAGCATCTATCAGCAGGGGGATATGGTATTTTTTACAGATATCTGCAACTGCTTTAATATTTTGCATGGAAACCGGCTGGCCACCTGCTGAATTGCAGGTAATGGTCACGATCACGAATGGAATCCTGTCCCTTTCCTCTGCCAGGACATTCTCCAATTTAATTGTATCCACATTGCCTTTGAACGGATGATAGACCGTGGTATGAAATGCCTCATCAATGGTGCAATCGATAACGGATGCCTTGCGGAATTCGATATGGCCCTTTGTGGTGTCGAAATGGGAATTTCCCGGTACCAGGTCGCCTTCTTTCACAAGAACAGAAAACAGCACATTCTCTGCTGCCCGCCCCTGGTGGGTGGGAAGGAAAAACTTAAATCCGGTTATCCTTCTTACCGTGTCCCTCAATTTCAAATAGGATTGTGAGCCCGCATAACTCTCATCGCCCACCATCATTTCGGCCCATTGCTTATCGCTCATAGCTCCGGTCCCTGAATCGGTGAGCAGGTCTATAAACACTTTATCTGAAGAAAGGTTAAAAAGATTGTAATCAGCCTCTCCAATCCAACGCTTTCGCTCCTCCGGTGTTGAGGGCCTGATATATTCTACCATTTTAGTCCTGTAAGGTTCGGCATAGGGGAGATCCTTCATCTTTTATATCTTTTAATCGAAAGTAATATGCCTGTATGTCATAGCCTATGATTTATATCATCTCCTCACCATTGAATAAAGCCTGAAATATAAGCTCGATATCATGATTAAAATCATATTAGTTTGATTTTGTAATGCTGAAATTTGATGTGCTTTAAAACTATCATATATGGCTAGAAGAACCTGGGCAGAGCCCTACAAGATCAAGATGGTGGAGCCGGTTTTTATGACTTCTGAATCAGGTCGTAAGAAAGCCATTGCGGAAGCCGGATATAATACATTTCTATTAAAATCGGAAGACGTCTATATCGATCTGCTGACAGACAGCGGGACTTCAGCGATGAGTGACCGCCAGTGGGCGGGCCTCATGCTTGGTGATGAGGCCTATGCCGGAAGCAGGAACTTTTATAATCTGGAAGAGGCCATTAGCAGCT
Source organism: Flavobacteriaceae bacterium (assembly GCA_041618535.1). Classification (GTDB taxonomy): domain Bacteria; phylum Bacteroidota; class Bacteroidia; order Flavobacteriales; family Flavobacteriaceae; genus SHLJ01. The sequence goes on along the minus strand of JBFKFP010000027.1, from coordinate 14,181 downwards.
TTTACGGATACAAATACGTGGTGCCTACTCACCAGGGCCGCGGGGCCGAGCACATTATCTCCCAGATCCTTATCAGGGAGGGCGATGTGATCCCGGGAAATATGTATTTCACCACTACACGACTGCACCAGCAGCTGGCCGGAGGCAAGTTCGTTGATGTGATCATTGACGAGGCTCACAATCCTGAGAACACACATAAATTCAAAGGCAATGTCGATCTTGACAAACTAGAGAACCTGATCAAAACAGTTGGCCCAGGCAAGATCCCTTACGTCGCCATTGCCACCACGGTGAACATGGCAGGCGGGCAACCTATCTCCATGGCCAATTTGAAAGCCGTGCGAGATCTTACTAATCGACATGGGATCAGGATAATTCACGATATGACGCGGGTTGCCGAGAATGCTTATATGATACAGCAGAACGAGGAAGGATATGGTCATAAATCGGTCGCCGAGATCGTTCTGGAGATCTGTTCACTCACCGATGGAGCCACCATGAGCGCCAAGAAAGATGCCATGGTCAATATAGGAGGGTTTCTGGCCGTAAACGACTATGAAATTTTTGATCAAGCCCGGAATATGGTCGTGGTATATGAAGGCTTGCACACCTATGGCGGACTGGCCGGTCGGGACCTTGAGGCCATGGCCATAGGAATATCTGAATCTGTCCAGGACGATCATATCAAGGCCAGGGTGGGCCAGGTTTTCTACCTGGGCAAAAAACTCATGAAAAAGGGTATCCCCATAGTCAAACCGGTTGGTACTCATGGCGTATTCCTGGATGCCAGTAAATTTTTACCTCATCTTCCACAGGATCAGTTTCCGGCCCAAACCCTTGCTGCCGAACTGTATCTTGAATCTGGTATACGCGCCATGGAGCGCGGGGTGGTTTCTGCAGGGAGAAACAAGGAGACCGGGGAACATAATTATCCTAAACTCGAACTGGTCAGATTAACCATCCCAAGGAGAGTATATACCCAGGCCCATATGGATGTGATCGTTGAAGCGGTAAGCAATGTTTATAAAAGAAGAGATTCAATCAGGGGGTTGAATATGGTTTATGAACCAAAATACCTGCGATTTTTCCAGGCCAGGTTTGAGCCTGTTAAAGATTGACCTTCAAAAAAGCCCCGATAAATACCGGGGCTTCTGTTTAAACTTCGTTCAATTATTAATTAGCACAATACCTTGAGCATTAATCATCGATCAGGTCTATATGATCGCGTATTTTATTTCTCAGCAATTGGGCCAGGTCCGAATTCCCATCCGGATCGTTATGGTAGATCTCTATAAGTCCGTCCTGGTTTCCATCCTGAGCCGTGGAAAGATCCACTCCACCGGCAGCGTTTATAACCGAATTAAGATCGAAGAAGATGACCACGGAATTGACATCATTCTGAACGGTAATGTCGATCTGCGGGTTGCTGAAATCCACCTCGATTTCATCCCAGAAATCATCCCAGAATTCGAACGGGATGTCATCTATGGTTCCTCTTATAAGGATCGTTTTGCCGAATAACTCACTTGAAGAATCGGTGCCTTTATGAAACTTGAATTCGAGTTCTTCGTATACCCCGTTTGGGACATTGGCCGTGATAAAAGTCACCTGGCCACTCATAAGGTCGAGTTCAAACGGACCCTCAAATTCGAATTCATCCATGTAGTCGTAATGGCCATCGTCATTCCAGTCATCGCTATCGTCGTCCCATGATTCTGGATCCTCAAATTCGTCATCCAGTTCGAGCTCAAATTCCTTTAAGTTCATTTTAAATTCAGTGATCAAAATCGCAGCCTCAGCTCTTGAATCAGTGGCACGCGTAATCAGATCAGGGTTAGACCGGATACCTACGCGAAGCTGTCCGCTATTGGGGTCGTTGCTTTCGCTGCTACAGCCAACTAAACTTAGAGATGAAATCAATAGGATGGCTAATACGCCTTTCATTGCATTTGCTTTTTGAATTAACATAAGTGTATTTGGTTTTTAAATTACACCAATATAACAATCAAGACGCAGAAACTCCTGAAACTTTTTGGCACTAATCTGTGGAAATACCAATTTGCCTGAAAACTGTTAATATATCCGCAACAATTCTTAACAAAGCTTAAAATATTCTTAAACAATTGATTTTGAGCTTATTAAATTCGTAATTATTTGGAATTACGGATTGTTTTCCTTATACTATTGTAGTGGTGAAATTAAAATTCAGCACTGAAGGAAACCGAAAATTCAACAGAGTAGGTAAAATTTAAAACTAATTATGAACAGAGAAGAAATAAAAAAAGAAGCTAAAAAAGACATCGATAACATCTTTGATAAAATGGATGAACTGGAATCTAAGAAAAATAAGATACAGGACAACATCCGCGAGAAATATGAATCGACCTTATCAAAACTGCGTAAAGACAAAAATGAACTTCAAAACAAATACAAGCGCCTGAATGAGGCCACTGAAAATACCTGGATGGATGCAAGCTCTGAGTTCAAAAAGGCCAGCAACCACTTCAAACAAGGTATTTCTGAACTAACAAGTTTAAGCCACTAATACCATAACCTCTTCCCTGAATGAGGAAACCCCTTGCTGATGCAAGGGGTTTTTATATGGATTGATAGCTGCTTTTTTGAAAGCAAACGAAATTAAACCTAATTATCTATGGCTATTGGTTCATGTCAAATTAATGGGCTATCTTGGAGATACATGGTTTAAAATTAAGAGTATGTCAATATTAAAGTACATTTCGATCCTCCTTCTTTTTATTGCATTTCAGACAGGATTGTCAGCCCAGGGGCTCACCGGGGCCTGGGAGTCGGACACCCTTTCGGAAAATGGTGAAAGTTTAAGAGCGGTCCTCATTTTTTCAGACTCCTTTTATGCTGCCTCCTGGTTTAATGCTGAAACCGGTGAATTCAACATGACCAAAGGCGGATCATGGAAGCTGGATGGAGAAACACTCACAAAGAATATTGAGTTCGACTCAGCAGATCCTGACCGGGTGGGTGCGGAGGCAAGTAAAAAGATCCTGTTGAAAGCCGATATACTTGCCATTGAGGGTATGAGCGGGATATGGCGGCGTATAGATGATGGCGGCCCCGGCGCTTTGCGGGGTGCATGGCTGATGTCTGGCCGCGTACGGGACGGAGAGACCCAGACCCGGGATACCAACAGGCCCCGTAAAACCATGAAGGTCCTGTCTGGTACCCGTTTTCAATGGATAGCTTACAATACTGAGACCAAAGAATTCATGGGCAGCGGCGGTGGAACCTATACAACGGTTAATGGGAAATACACCGAGAATATTGAATTTTTCTCAAGGGACAACTCCCGAGTCGGCATAAGCCTTGAATTCGATTATGAACTCAAGGATGGCAACTGGCATCATAAGGGTTTCTCCAGCAAGGGCGATCCCATGCATGAGATCTGGAGCAGAAGGGAGTAACCCTTTTCTCCTTGAAAAGTCATCAACGATTATTTTCAGCTGTTCTGTCGCTTCGCCCTATAGCTTTTGAAGCATCAACATCAAAAGCTTCAGGATTCAGGTATTTCCCCATGTTCTCGGGTTCTTTTTGTTCCTCCACTGGAATGCGGTTCTTCCTGGCATAGGCATCATTCCTTATACCGGTGACCTGCCAGCTGACCTCCACATTGGGATGGTCTGTCATGATCTCGAAGGTGTTCCCGCTTATCTTTTTGCTGATGATGGCCTGGGCAAACTGGCCCATGACGGTGAGCTGATAGCGAAAGTCTGTGTTTAAGACTTCGAAATAATCAGGAAGTTCCACTTCTGCCTTTCCCTCTTCATCTGTGGTCACATTCCCGTTATAGACGTTCATCATATCGGGACTTTCCACATAACTGTGCGACAGGTATTTGTTCTCCGGATCCAGGGGGTGATCGATCTTAAAGCTACCGGAGGATTTTGAAAGGGTCCCGGCCACATGCACACGGCCCACAAAATACCCCGCATAGGAGGAGCCTCCGCCCCATTCAGACAGGATACCGTTTGCACTGCTGTGGGTACTGGTCACCTTTACATGGATGCCTTTGCCGTAGATTCCGGTCGCTTCCCCGTAAATTGCCTTTCCGGATTCTCCCCATGCCTCACCCCGAACACCAATTCCATTATTAATGAGTTGTGATATCCCATAAACACCTGTGGCTCCTTCTCCAGAAACTCCAATTCCATTACTCAAACTGCCTTCACCCTTAACACCTATATTCGCATCACCTCTTACACCAATATTAACTGCTTGTGCAAAAACACCTTCATCAAGCCCAACAGACCAAATTCCTGTCCCATCAGTGCTTTGATTTTCAGCAATAATGGCGTAATTTCCATCAACAGAAGCTGTATTAATGGCATAGATGGCCGCTCCAAAAGCTGAATTTGAAGCCACTCTGATTCCCAATTCACTGGAACCAACCACATCCAAAAGACCGATTGGACTGGCGGTTCCAATCCCAACCTTATCAGCAAAATAATTAGCCGTTCCTCCAAAACCCCAGCTAAAATAGGTACCGTTGTACCATAGCGCCTCATCACCATTCACCTTAAGTGCAACTCCCGTTGGGAAGATATCATTCAAATTAAGAGAGCCACCGGTTACCACCTCACCGCCTTCTCCCTGAAGGTATAAGGGGGTACTGCTCCCATTATTCCTGGCCATGATTTCATTGTTGTCCATGCTAAGGTTAAAACCGTTTATCTCGCCCATCATTATGTACCCGTCAGTACCTGTGAGCGACACATCACTTCCTCCTGTTACCTGGAACTTTACATCCGGTGTATTGGTATCGATACCAATATTCCCGTTTCTTAGAATTGTCAATGCATTCTTCGGTTGAATGTCTGTTCCAATACCAACTTCAAGAATAGGATTTGTGAGCGGAGTATTGGAAGGATCCCCTCCTCCAGCATTCCATTCACCAAGGGCAACACCGCCTTTTGCCTCCGCCCTAACACTATTACCTATCGCGATGGCATCATTACCAGATGCCTCAGAATTCACACCGATGGCGACAGACCTATTTCCAGACGATACCACATTGCTGCCAATGGCCGAAGAGGTACCCCCCGAAGCCACACTGTTCTGACCCATACTGGTTGAATAAGAGCCCGAAGCAGTGGTATTGTATCCCGATGCAAATGACCCTGTGCCAGTAGCACCCTTAGTAGCAGAGGCAGAAGAACTTTCTGTCAGATCAACTGCGAGATATCCTATCGCACCATAATTATCTGAATTCTTCCCTAACAGACGCCATCCGTCACCAAATCCTTCGTCTAATTTGGTCAATCCATTGGCATTTGTTGCTACTTCGGCATGTAAAGCATAGGGTACGACCCTAAATTGAGTCGTTCCCATATCACTAAGTCCTGATCCTGTATCCATCTGAACATTCAAATGATACGAATCACTACCCCAGTCTATATCTGAAAATACGCCACTATCAGGTATCCCATTACCGATATTTAAAATAATATTACCGTTTGAATCGGTTAAGGCGGAATGGGTTTCCTGGTATACATTGGTCATGCCCACACCCTTTAGAATACTGAACTGAACAGTGATACTCTGGTTAACAATGGCATTTCCACTGTTATCCTTTACAAGGGCTTTATAATTGATAGCCTGCTGCGCCCTGGCCGCAAATGCAGCCAGAAAGAAAATAATTACCGGAATTAGCTTAACTCTGTCCATGTCAGTTGAATTTGAAAAGCGGTTAAGCGATGATGAGTTGGAAGCCGGCCAATGCTATCGGATGACAGGGCTTAAGGAGATATTTTAAAGTTATAAAAAAAAATGAATTGATTTGCATGCCTCTTATTTCAATAAAAAAGCCCTTGATGTCTATACCTGTGAAAAAAGTTATTCTCAAAGGTTACTCCAGCAAAGGTGATCCCATGCATGAGATTTGGAGCAAAAGGGATTAGACCGGTAAAACAAAGAAAATCAGACATATTTTGGTTAAAAAATTGCAGTTAGGAAATTTCAGCAGAAGTAATTCAATCAGATGATTTCATAAGAATTATTTCACAAAAATCGGATTAAGGAGATGTCAAGCACCTAAAAAAATCGAGATAAAACAATTTTATTTGATTGAAAAACAGTATCTTAAGAAGTGAGAAATTATTAATCAACTAAAACAACAAATCATGTCTCTTTTAAGAAAACTTTACATGCCCTTAATGATAATGGCGGTTGTATTCGTCTTTTCATGTAAGTCCCCAGAAGAGTCCAAAATCACCTTCCCGGAAAATGAAATTCCCGTTGGTGCCACATCTGACGAAGCTCTTGCAGAATTTATGGAAGGCCTTAAATTATACGACCAGGGCGATATCATGAATGCCCGGCCACGTTTCAGGAAGGCCGTTGAATTGGATCCCGATTTTGTGAGCGGACAGATGTACGTCACCATGACGAGCAACTCGGCCAGGAATTTCGCAGAGAACAGGGATAAGTACCTTTCTATGCGGGATAAGGCCAATGAAGCGGAAAGCATCATGATGGATAGGATTGAAGCCAGCATGGAGGGCAACTCCGCAAGGGATCTGGAACTGATTCAATCCTTGATTGAAAAATACCCGAACTCAGCCCGGGCAATGGCCTATTTGGCCGGTTATTATTCAGGCAGGGATGATGTTGCAAAAGCGCGCGAGACCTGGAAGAAGGCACACGACATCGACCCCGATTTTATCCCGGTGATCAGAAGTTTAGGCAGTTCATATTTGTTCACCTCGCCCAAGGATTTAAAGCAAGCTGAAAACTACATGCAATTGATAGTCGATAAGCTTCCTGAAAGTTCGCAGGCTCAGATTGGCCTTGGCGATTGTTATCGTGCGCAGAATGATCTTAAAAAAGCTTTGACCAGCTATCTGAAAGCGGCCGAGCTGGATCCGGAAAATCAGGTTGCACATTCAAAAGCAGGTCACGCCAATACGTTTATGGGTAATTACGAACAGGCCCGTCAAAATTTCAGGGACGCCAGGGCAGTAAGCGAGTTTGGAACAGGCTCCTATAACTTCGAGGCCTATACTTACCTTTATGAGGGAGACCATGAAAAGGCACTGGCCTTCTTAGAAGAGGGCGCTGAAATGTTCGATGGCATGGATATCCCGGAAAGTAACAAGAACCAGGCAAAAATGGGATGTGCAAGTGATTGCGCCATGATCGCCATGCATTACGATGACGCAGGTCATCTGAAGGAACTCGTTGCCATGATGAAACCAATGTCTGAACAGTTCAGCCAGGAGGTGAATAACGATATCACAACAGCATACCAGAAGGCCAATATGCACTACTGGGACGCCATTGCCTCAGCCATAGATGGCGATTATGAAGCCGCAGCGGCAAAAGCCGACATGATAACAGCTGTATTGGAACCTGTGGACGATCCGAACAAAGACCGATCCTACCACCGTGTCCATGCTTTTGTTAATTTTAAAATGGGCGATTATGACAAGGCCCTTGAACATATGTCGAAGTTGGATCCAGACTATGTGTACAACAAATACTGGATGGCCAAGGCTTACAAGATGAAAGGCGATGAAGAAAAAGCGATGGCGCTTTTCACCGAGGTGGTTAACGACAATTTCAATAGTGTTGCCAATGCATTAATTCGCAATGAATCGAAACAAATGATCGCCTCTGCAAAATAGATCCTGCAAAAGCACATTTATAAGCATTTTTAGTGAGGCGATGTTATGTCTCAATCGGCCTTCCCGGACCAAGATGCGGGAGGGCTGATTTTTTGTGAGCATTACATTAAGGATAAAAGGGATTTTACATCTATCGTCCTTGTGAGAGAAATGAGCAAATAATTATAATTTCTTAAACTAAACAGACACAGGCCAGACTGCCACATGGCAAGCCATTATGGAATCCCCGGTGAGGTACCTAGGAACATGTGAATATTCAGATAGCTATAATGAAAAACGTGCTTTCAGATCCTGTAAGAGAGCATGATAAATTGGATTGCAAAAATCGGCAACTCCCCCTTCCTTTTCAGAATCCCATCTTGAGGACCACTGAACAAACGAGGTGTTATTTTCTGTAATGGCCCGAACCGAGACCTTCCCGACATATCCCTTTACATTTTCCGGTGAAAGCGGTCCTGGCCCCTCATCAATGCTGTAGGAAAAATTAAGGTTTTTGTTATCTATCGACAATAGAGTTTCGTGAAATACGTCGTTAAGTACTCTTTTAGCTCCAATTTCATGCCCCGATTTTCCTCCGACGAGTTCAACCTTGGAAATCACGTTCTTACTCCATGATAAATCATTAAAATCTTTTAGCGTATTAAACACCTCTTCCGCAGGGGCGTTGATGACTATTGAATTATAGCATCCCATAATTTATAAGTTTTTAGGATTAGTATTTTTATAAGGTACGTATTTAATGTTTGAGCACTTCTATTATCCATCTATTTATTTACAAATGAACGCTTCCGCTTAAAATGCAGCAGTTGGTAAGTGATTAACTTTCTGGTAAAAGGATAAGAATAGTGAGAAAGAGTCGATATTTGATTCTCTTTCATTACTGCCCTTACCTGAAATTCGGTAATTATTCAAAAATTAAAGGATCTGCGTAATGGATAGTTAAGCGTGTTAATTGTATTTTCATTACTTTCATTGACTTAATAATTTTAAATCACCTTTCAGGATTTTAAAATGCATATAACTCGCCTTACGACCGCATTACTATTTTTTGTCTGCTATGTTCAACCTATGGCTGTAATCGCACAAACAGAAAGTAAATCAGATTTATTTGAAGCTGTCTCAGGACTTAAACTCAGGGCTGTTGGTCCGGCCGTCATGGGCGGGCGTATTGCCGATATCGCGATTCATCCTTCTGATAAAAGCACCTGGTTTGTCGCGGTTGGCTCAGGAGGGCTGTGGAAGACCGTTAACAGGGGCATCACATGGACTCCGGTTTTTGACGATCAGAAATCGTACTCGATCGGGACGGTAACCATCGATCCGAAAAATCCGGATGTGATCTGGGTGGGTACCGGAGAGAATGTCAGCGGTCGCCATGTGGCCTGGGGTGATGGCATTTACAAAAGTCTCGATGGCGGCAAGACCTGGAAACAAATGGGTCTTGGGAAATCGGAACATATAGGAAAAATTCTTATTGACCCCAGGAACAGCGAGGTGGTTTTTGTCGCTGCGGAAGGCCCTCTGTGGTCCTCCGGTGGCCAAAGGGGAGTTTACAGGACCGAAGACGGTGGTAAGAGCTGGAAATTGGTTCTGGAGATCGATGAGGATACAGGGGTGACCGACCTGGAATTCGATCCTTCAAATCCGGATATTCTTTATGCCGCTGCGTATCAGCGAAGGAGGCAGACCTGGTCCCTTTTAGCTGGTGGCCCAAAATCAGGTATTTTCAAGTCGACAGATAACGGAGAGTCATGGCGACAAATAAAAAATGGATTGCCTGCCGGAGACGTCGGCAAGATCGGGTTAGCGGTGACGCCTGCAGACCCCGAATTGGTCTATGCCACCATTGAAGCAAATGAGGAGGAAAAAGGATTTTACCGGTCAATGGACAGAGGCGAGAGCTGGGAGAAACAAAACAGTTATATCTCGGGGGGTACCGGGCCACACTATTACCAGGAGATCGAGGCCTCTCCGAGCAACCCAAACCTTGTCTATCAAATGGACGTGTTCCTGCATGTGACAAGGGACGGGGGTAAGACTTTTGACTACCTTGGAAATGGTCGTGAGAAGCATTCTGACAACCACGCGCTCTGGATAGACCCGGAAGACGGCAAGCACCTGATAGCGGGTACAGATGGAGGCCTGTATGAGTCTTATGATGAAGGGACCACCTGGCGGCATTTCGCAAATCTTCCGATTTCCCAGTTCTACAAGTTAGACATCGATAATTCAGAGCCATTTTATAACATCGTGGGCGGTGCCCAGGACCTTGGCACCCTTATCGGTCCGTCGCGGACCATGAATACCGAAGGCATAAGAAACCAGGACTGGTATGTACCCCTTGGTGCCGATGGGTATGAATCGGTATTCGACCCGGAAGATCCCAATATAGTCTACATGGAAATACAGCAGGGATTATTGCACCGCCTGGACCGCCGCAGTGAGGAAGTGCTTAACATTCAGCCTCAGCCCGGGCCGAACGACCCTCCGGAACGATGGAACTGGGACAGCCCCATGATAATAAGTCCGCATAACAATGAGCGCCTTTATTTCGGGTCTCAGCGACTATGGGTGAGTGAAGACCAGGGCCATTCCTGGAAACCGATCAGCAATGATTTAACGACTGACACCAACCGCTACGAACTGGAGACCCTGGATAAGCGGGTATGGAGTGTGGATGCGCTATACGATACCGGGGCTATGTCTAAATATGCTACCCTTACGTGCATTTCAGAATCACCCAAAGTCGAGGGCCTGCTATATACGGGGTCTGATGATGGGCTTATCCATGTGAGCGAGGATGGCGGGAAAAATTGGAGAAGAAGTGTGCTGCCAGGGGTTCCTGAACGTTCCTTTATAAATGACATTGAGGCTTCCAGCCATGACCCGAATACGGTCTTTGCCGTAGCCGATGCTCATAAATTCGGCAATTACAGGCCCTATGTTTTTATAAGTAATGACAGGGGCAAAAACTGGAGGTCTGTTTCCGGCGATCTCCCCGCAGATACTATAATCTGGGTTATAAAGCAGGATCATATCGATCAAGATCTGTTGTTTACAGGCACGGAATATGGCATCTACTTTTCCATGAATAAAGGGAGAAACTGGATCAAGTTGGATGGCGGAGTTCCCACCATCGCATTTCGCGACCTTGAGCTGCACAAGAGAGATCACGATCTTGTAGGGGCAACATTTGGCCGGGGCTTCTATGTTCTTGATGACTACTCCCCCTTAAGGGAAATCACTTCTGCAGTCAGGAATAAAAAAAACACACTGTTTGCGGTGAGGGATGCCTGGTGGTATGTACCTAATGAGCCCATGCAGGCCAAAGGGATGCCCAGCCAGGGCAGCAGCAACTTTATCGGGGAAAATCCTCCTTTCGGGGCACTCTTTACCTATTACCTCAACGATATTCCGGAAACCTCTAAGGAGCAACGTCAGAAATCAGAAAAAGCCTTAAGAGATAAAAATGCCAGTATTCCTTTCCCCGGATGGTACCGGCTGGAACAGGAATTGACCGATGACAAGCCGAGGGTGTTATTGCTGGTAAGTGATGAGCAGGGAAATCCCGTTCGCTGGATAGAAGGAACAGCAAAAAAAGGATTGCATCGCACCAACTGGGATCTTAGACTGCCTGCGCCCGATCCGGTCAATTTAACCCAGCCGGCCTTTAAACCACCCTGGGTGGGCGATCCGGAAGGGCCTTTGGCGGCCCCCGGAAAATACAGTGTAAGCCTCTATATAGCTTATAACGGGGTGTTAAAGGCACAGGGCGCTCCGCAGGAATTTAGTGTAAAAGCGGTTCCGAATACAAGTCCTGATGCCGATTTCGAAGCCATAGCTGAATTCCAGGAACGGGTGCGGGAACTGTCGTTGCAGGTATCGGGTGCAGGGCGAAAACTTGGTGAGGCGGCCAACAGGATCAGGCATATGAAAGCGGCCATAATAGAAACCCCGCGGGCATCCCAAAAGCTATTTGAAGATCTGAATAGACTTGAAAAACAATTGGCGGAACTGAGAAAACGATTGTACGGTGATCCTGTTCGTCAGCGATTGAATGAGGCTTCAAAACCGTCTATTCAATCGAGGGTGGGGCAGGTTATCTATGGACATTGGTCGACCAGGCAGAACCCGACTGAAACCCAAATACGAAATATCGGGATTGCTGAAGGTGATTTCACAGCTTTCCGAAGGGATCTGAACGCCTACTTTAATGCGTTCGAAGCCTATGAAACCGCATTGGAAAGAGCAGGTGCTCCGTATACACCCGGGAGAAAGTTTGATTGATTAAACAAAAAAGCCTCCCTTTTTTAAGGAAAGCTTCTCATTGGTAGTACCGAAATTTATCCGGCTTCACTACTGGAGTTCACACTCAGCGAACTCACAACACAACACGGCAAAAGTATGAACCATTTCGCATATGAACAAACATTGTGTTGTAATTGTTTCTTAATTCTGAAGGGATTACAGTTTTACCCTGCTGATTTCAATACCTTGAGGGCTCGATATGCCGGCATCCTTTTCCGCTGTAATAAAGATTTCTTCACCAACGAATGATGTAACGGTCTCCAATTCAGAATCCTGGCCATTCTTGTTATAGAGAGCACCGATATTCTTGATCCCGTTTTCCTCGCTCACCAGCCATACTACATAGGCTGTGGCACCATTGCTCACCCTTTCAGGGCTTGCCAGGTATTTGGCCTTAACCGTTATTTCATTGTTGTCGTTATTGTCTGTCTTTTGCTTTACGGTAATTTCGGCGGCAGGAGCCAAATCAGAAACCGGGAAAGTCTTTGCCCCCGAGCATGACAGGATTAACATTATAAATAAAAGGAGTGAAATTTCTTTTCTTATCATTTTGCAATTCGGTTTTTAATTAATTCAATTTCAAATAGAATATAAGGCTTTTCCACTGAAAAATAAAGTCGGGTTAGCAGTCTGCATTTATTGGTTTTTCCGGATCGGATTGATTTTTCTATATAATGAAAAAATGGTCCATGGCGTGGTCTGGCAATCAAGCCTTCTTTTATTGATCTTAATCCTCGCTACCGCGCGAATCTTTCGCGTGGTATTTATAAGACTTACCTATCACTCTATTAAATGTAGAATATAATCTATAATCTGTAGTTTTACTGTATGAGCAGAAACTACAAATTCCAAAATCCTGAAGGACTTTATTTTGTGAGCTTTGCCGTTGTTAATTGGCTCGATGTTTTTACCCGACATGAATACAAAGACATATTAATTGAAAGTCTTGATTTTTGTCAGAAAAACAAAGGAATGGAAATCATAGCATGGTGCATTATGACTAATCATATGCATTTAATTTTCAGATCTGTTTATCATGATCCCGCAAACCTATTAGGCGATTTTAAACGTTTTACAAGCAAAAAGCTAGTTAAGGCTATAAATGAGAATTTTACAGAAAGCAGAAAAGAGTTTCTTTTATCTCAATTTAAAGAAGCGGCTTTATCTTCTTCCAATGTCTCTAAATATCAATTCTGGAGACATGACAATAAGCCTGTCGAATTATGGAGCAATGCCGTAATTCAAGAAAAGATTAACTATATTCATAATAATCCTGTTGAAGCCGGTTTGGTATATAATCCGGAAGATTATGTTTATAGCAGTGCTTCAGATTATGCAGATCAAAAAGGACTTTTGGATGGCATTGTAGTTTTTAACAATTATTAATGAATGATTCTAATTACCACGCGAAAGATTCGCGCGGTAGCATGGGGTTTAAAAACTAGATGAATGATTCTAATTACCACGCGAAAGATTCGCGCGGTAGCGGGGGGAACCGATAATGAAGTGAATCCTATATTAATTTTCAAAACCTGGGTCGGGATTCATTTTTTCATTCTGAAAAAATGGTCCCAAAGGTTGGCCCTACAGAGAAGTGAGACCTTTATGACTTTTAAAGTTCGGGGACGGGATTCAATTTTTTGCATCGCAAAAAATTGGTCCCAAGTGGGGGTCCGATAATGAAGTGAATCCTTGCCTTAATGACGGGATTCATTTTTTCATTCTGAAAAAATGGTCCACAAGAGGTGGCCCAGCAATGAAGTGAGCCCTTCTTGACCTCCGGTCATTGTTTCTTTTTTCGTTTCCAGTCCTAATTAAGCGAGCTTTTTCGTTTGGAAACGAAAAAAGCCCCTCACTTTCGTGAAGGGCTCTACTTCATTGCGGTCTGGACGGGACTCGAACCCGCGACCCCCTGCGTGACAGGCAGATATTCTAACCAACTGAACTACCAGACCAAAAATCTTACCCGAAGGTTCTGACAACAGCCAGATTTTAGATTTTGTTACCTCTGAATGGGTTGCCCCACTTCAGCGGGAGCAAATATAATACGAATTTTAGTTGCAGCAAACATTTATTTAAAAAAGAGTGGTCAGTTACTAGTTCCTAGTTGCTAGCAACTAGTACTCAGTACCTTGCCCCTTCGAAGGTGATGCATTGTTAGTGGTTAGTGGTTAGTAACCAACACAATTTCTATCAGAACTGTTACCTGACTCCTGGG
>JBFKFP010000026.1:0-23378 GCA_041618535.1 Flavobacteriaceae bacterium | reverse complement strand
TGTCAAGGGCAGGATATTTTCCTGTTGACGAACTTAACACTTTCAGGCATATCGATTCAAGATTACAGGGTCATCCAACAACCCACGAAGGTTTACCAGGCGTAAGAGTGGCGTCAGGCTCCCTGGGGCAGGGCATGTCTGTTGCCATAGGAGCGGCCCAAACCAAAACGCTTAACGGGGACGACAAACTGGTATACAGTCTTCATGGAGATGGTGAATTGCAGGAGGGACAGAATTGGGAAGCGATGATGTATGCAGCTGCCCACAAGATTGATAATTGGATCGCCACGATCGATTTAAATGGTCAGCAAATTGATGGTTCGACAGAAGATGTTCTTCCCCTGGGGGATGTAAGAGCGAAATTCGAAGCTTTCGGATGGAAGGTCATCGAGATTGAGGAGGGAAACAATCTGGAAGCGATAATTACGGGGATGGCCCGTGCCAAATCTGAAACCGGAAAAGAAAAACCAGTTTGCGTATTGCTTAAGACCGTTATGGGTAATGGTGTCGATTTTATGATGTACACACATGCCTGGCATGGCAAAGCGCCGAACGACGAACAATTAGAAATAGCACTTAATCAAAATCCCTTAACCATTGGAGACTACTAAACCCATTAGCACCGGTATGAAAACATACGAAAACAGCGGAAGTAAAGACACCCGGTCCGGATTTGGAGCGGGACTCACCGAGTTAGGACTGAAGAATCAGAACGTTGTTGCTCTCTGTGCTGATTTGACGGGATCGTTGAAAATGGATGAATTTAAAGCCAACCATCCGGAACGCTTTTTCCAGGTTGGAGTGGCAGAAGCCAATATGATGGGAATAGCGGCTGGGATGACCATTGGAGGAAAAATCCCGTTCACAGGCACCTTTGCTAATTTCTCAACAGGACGGGTTTACGACCAGATCAGGCAGTCTATCGCCTATTCTCATAAAAATGTGAAAATATGTGCTTCTCACGCTGGAATCACTCTGGGCGAGGATGGTGCCACACACCAGATATTGGAAGACATAGGCCTGATGAAAATGCTTCCGGGAATGACAGTGATCAACACCTGCGATTATAATCAAACAAAGGCTGCAACATTGGCTATAGCTGATCATGCAGGACCGGTTTACTTGCGATTCGGAAGGCCAAAAGTACCGAATTTCACGCCTGAGGATCAAAAGTTTGAAATCGGGAAGGCCATTAAACTGCAGGATGGAACAGATGTAACCCTGATTGCTACCGGTCACCTTGTATGGGAGGCATTAGAGGCTGCTAAATCCCTTCAAGAGCAAGGAGTCTCTGCAGAAGTCATCAATATTCACACTATAAAACCCCTTGACGAGGAGGCTGTCCTTAAATCGGTGGCCAAAACAAGGGCTGTGGTAACCGCAGAGGAGCATAACTATTATGGCGGTCTGGGAGAAAGTATTTCTCGTGTATTAGCCCTTAATGATCCCTGTCCTCAGGAATACGTCGCGACTAACGATACTTTTGGTGAATCCGGAACTCCGGCACAACTCATGGCTAAGTACGAACTCAACAGTGCCGCAATCATTAAAAAGGCGAAGGCCGTTATCCAAAGAAAATAATCCCAAGTAATTGTCGTTTTAATGTCATAATCTAAAAACGAACAATTATGAAATGTTTTAAAAATTTTCAGACGAAACTTACTAATCCAAACCAAAAAATTAAGTTAACTCTGTTAATTCTTGCCTTTGTATTCATGCTTCCTTCAGTCTTTGCCCAGACAGGCACATCATATGGGATTAAAGGCGGTCTGAATTATAATGCCAATGGCGATTATTTCGAATCTGTGGGCGCATTTGCTGAGAATCCCGATCGAAATATCGGGTTTCATCTTGGCGTTTTCGGCAAGTTTGGGAACAGCCTGTATTTCCGCCCTGAGCTTATGTATACAAAAACGCGTAGCGATTACAACAGTGGAGAATTCGATTTCAAGAAAATTGATGCCCCTTTATTGGTCGGGATCAAGGTATTGGGGCCGGTTAGCGTTTTCGCCGGACCTGCTTTACAATATATTATCGAAGGTGACTTTGATGGCGTAACTATCGACTCTGTGGAAAATGAGTTATCGGTAGGATTAAATTTCGGAATAGGTCTGAACCTGGAGAAATTTGGGATCGATCTCAGGTACGAGCGCGGTTTTTCCGACAACGAGGCTCAATTCCTCTCTAACAACAACATCGGAACAAGCAGGCTGGACACGAGGCCAGACCAGTTGATTCTGAGTTTGTCCGTTGCACTATAAACTAAAAAAAACCGCCGGTTGGCGGTTTTTTTTTATGAGTCTGTATTATGAACAGTGGAGACGTTTTCATCCAGATAATCGGGAGCCCCCACACCATCAGAATCAACTATTTTCACCGTATTTATCGTAATGATCCCGTTCTCTTCGGTTCGGCTTCTTTCAAATTCATCCGGGCCTAAAACAGGTTCTTCCTCACCTATATTGGTATCCACTATATATTCTAAATGTTCCAGCTCATCAATAGTTAGCACACCGTCTCCGTCATCATCCACATCAACGAAATCTGCCAGCCCATTGTCGTCTGTATCGTCATTCCCCAGGTCAAGGTTTTCATCCACATCTTCACGATAACTCGGGATACCATCACCGTCATGATCATTGACTTCAGACTGGTATACCTCGAATTTAAAAAGCAGATTGGAATAAGGCGTAATGTTAGCAGCACCACCGGAATAATAACCGAGTCCAGATGGCAGGAACATCACACCAAAACCGAAATCGTCGAATGTAATGGTTCCGTCCTGGTTGGTTGTAAATCCTGAAGCGACATTGAATTGCGGGATTACCCTGCCCCATCCGGGAATCAAAGTCGAGATGTCAAGAACTACCGAATTTACCGAACTGTCGAAAAGGGTTCCGTCCATAAGCGTTCCCTGATAATTCAATCTTACCCTGTCAGGGAAATTCGGTCTTGTCTCACCTCCACCCTGATTAAGTCGTAAGATATAATATTCATAATCCACATCCAGAAGAATGGTATTGTGTGTCTCAACTGCGTCGATCAACATGGTGTGACCATCGGGAAGCGTTTCACCATCTTCAAGTTTGGTGATTACAATATCGTCGATAGTCGCAGCTGAATTCGAAGCTATTTCAGCCGAATTATAGTAGTAATTCTGAAAATAATTAATTAATGAGTCACGGTCAACAATCTGCTGTTCACCCCGATCCCTTTCGGGTATGGAATCGGGACCGCCGTCGTCACCTCTACATGAACTAAAACCAATTAGTGTGAGAAGAATTAAACCCAGGGTCAGAATTTTAATTCCTTTCTGTTTCATATTGCTTAATTTTGACGTGCAAGATACAATTTTATAGCTTTCTAAATATTCATATAACGGCATTTTATAGAATTTATGCGTATAGACAAATACCTCTGGTGCGTTCGCTATTTTAAAACCAGAAGCCTCGCTACTGCAGCCTGTAAAAAAGGCCATGTCAGAGTAAATGGGGAACCGGCAAAACCCAGCCGTGACGTGTATATTTCAGATAAAATCCAGGTCAGAAAAAACCAGGTTAATCACAGCCTGGAAATCACGGATATGCCTACCTCAAGGGTTGGTGCCAAATTGGTCGATATTTACAGAAAAGACACTACTCCTTCAAAGGAATTTGAGATAAATGAAATGTTGAAATTGCATCGATCTGCACGAAGGGATAAGGGGGCCGGACGCCCCACCAAAAAAGAGCGTCGCGATATAGATGAGTATTCTGACCAAAATGAGTAAATTAGCCCATTATAGCAATAACAAATGAGTGACACCAATAACGTCATCCTTGATCACGAAAGTATAAGCCATAAAATTAGGCGAATCGCATATCAGATTTATGAGACCAATGTGGATGAAAAGGAGATCATCCTGGCAGGAATCGTACAAAACGGTTACCTCCTGGCAAAGATGATCAAACAGCAGTTAGCTGATATATCCGGGAAAGAAATCACTCTCTGCAAGGTTATGATCGACAAAAAGAATCCGAGGGCCGAGGTCAAAACCTCCCTTAAACCTTCAGAGTATTCCAAAAAGTCGGTAGTGCTGGTAGACGATGTACTAAATTCGGGGACGACGCTTGTTTACGGCGTAAGGCACTTCCTTAATGAACCCCTTAAAAAGTTTAAAACCGCAGTCCTCGTAAATCGCAATCATAAAAAATATCCTGTTAAAGCCGATTTTAAAGGGCTTTCCCTTTCAACGACTATCAAGGAACATATAACGGTTAACCTTGAGGACCGGCCTTTTCATGCCATATTAGAATAAGTTCAATAGGATTTGATGCACTATAGCATCAACAGATCTGTCATCGGTCTCCACGGTAAAATCTGATTTTGAATAAAACGGGATTCTTTCAAATAAATGCTTGCCGATAAATTCCTTTAGGTCGTCCTCCTTTTTGAGGTGAGCCACCAACGGACGTGTCTGATTCTCGGATGCCAGGCGGGCGGTGAGGGTATCGATCGAGGCTTTTAGATAGATCGTAACCACCTTTTCATTTGATTGGAGAAGTTCACTGTTCTGCCCATAGCAGGGTGTACCACCACCCAACGCCAGGATCAATTGATTTTCTTCCTTTAATAAAATTTTCAATTGGGCGGTTTCCAGCTTGCGAAAATATACCTCCCCTTTTTCGGAAAACAATTCTGAAATGGTCATTTTTTCGACCGATTCGATATGATGATCAAGATCTTTAAACCGATAATTTAAAACCCTCGCCAACGCATTCCCAACAGAGGTTTTGCCGGAGGCCATATATCCCACTAAGACTATTATCATCGCTTCGAATTATTGGTTTTTAAACAGACAAATTGCTATGGCAAAAAAACAAAATTTATAATTAATTTATATGGAATTAAAATTTAAACCTTTTATATTTGCAGCCTCGTTCGGAGGATTACGAATGAAGACCTGGTAGCTCAGTTGGTAGAGCATCTCCCTTTTAAGGAGAGGGTCCTGGGTTCGAGCCCCAGCCAGGTCACAAAAAGTTAAGCCGAAGCTTAACTTTTTTTATTTTTGTAGAAAATAAACGCGCACGTGGCGGAATTGGTAGACGCGCTAGGTTGAGGGCCTAGTGACCGCTTTTGGTCGTGGAAGTTCGAGTCTTCTCGTGCGCACTCTTCCCTCCCATTTATTCCAGAATTTTTAGCCCGGTATAACGAGGAAAGGCACAGTAGGCCTGAATGATATTTTTTTTATGACGGGTTCATTGAAAATAGCTTCCAGGATACCATGTTTATATCGCACCATAGCTAACATGTCGACATAAGATGTCTCTATGAAAACCTCAATCTCCTTTGATTTTCTGTCATAATCGGGTACCCAGTGAAACCTCAGTGAACAGGGTTCCATCAAGGTGGTCAGCGCCTCTTTGTTCTTTTTTTGTTCTTCATTTAATTCTTTCTCTTCCACGATATGCATCACACGAATGTTGGCATCGAACATTCGTGCAAACACCTTAAGTGGGGTCAATTCATCAGACTTAAATGCTCTTTCAAAATCTGTGGGGAAGGCTATCTGACCAGGTTTTTTAAATTCATAATGCTCAGGGATTATCAAAACAGGACAATTGCCAACCTCCCTGATTACTCGTACGGCATTGCTCCCGAAAAGCGCACCTTTAGCACCGCTCGCCCCCTTTGTTGCCATGATAACGAGTTCCAGATCAAATTTTTCGACAGCCCACTCAACCGCATCATCAAGATGATACTGGCTGACAATACGCTCGAACTTATGTGGTTTGCTCAATTCTTCGGCCTTTATACGGTTTACCCATTCGTCAAGTTCACGCATTGCCGTATCATGCAGGGTTCTTGATAATTTCTCGGTAAAACTGGTCATGGTTGTTACTTTAACCAGGGTTGAATTCAATAAATAAAAGGTGCAGGAGTCGTCCCTGAACAATTTCAGGGCATAATTGATGGCGCTCCATGACATCCCTGAAAAATCGGTGGGTAATAATATCTTCTTAAACATGACTAAGGGAATTTATTCAACCTATAATATAATAGCTATCCTTATCTAAAACTATGATAATGATCAACTTAAGAATATTCTACCCGATTATTTCTAGGAGGCCGGAATAACCAGAAGGGGTATATTTAAATGAAAACCGATCTGGTTGATCGTCGGCCTGAAAAAAAGATTCTCAAAAAACGAATGCTTATTGCTGATCATTACAAGCAAATTGATCTTGGCCCGTTGCTGAAAATTGGATATCGCCTCAGGAACGGAATGGTTATCGAGCTTATGAAACAGCACTGAACAGCTGTCCAATTCCTCTATTAATCTCATTTTATTTGATTCCTGAACAGGGGTGAGCTGTTCATCTTCCATAACATGTATAAGGTGGATCCTGGCTTGATATGAATGAGCCAAATCCTTCAACAACCTTAGTTGCTCCCCGGTGTACGTTTGTTGCAGATCTGACGGTATTAGTATCTCATGCGGAGCCTCAAAAGAGAATTTGTCCGGTACTGCGATTACCGGGCAATTTACCGACTTAAATACATGTACAGTGTTCGAACCGAAAAGTACTTCTTTGGCACCCGTCGCCCCTTTGGTTCCCATCACGATAACATCTATTTCCTTCTGTTCTACTATCTCCCTGATCTCGGGAATCAGGGTGCTGAACGCAGATATACATTCAACCGAATGCAACCTATTCCCATATTCGTTAGTGATCCGGTCACTTAAGGTTTGAAGACAGCGTTCAGAATTCTCCCGGATGGGATCATCTATCCCGAATTGAGCCGGATTCACCAAAACATACTCCACATGATAGATCACCGGTGTGTAGGTGTTCAGCAAATAAAAAATACATTGTTCTTTCTCGAATAACTGAATGGCAAAGCTGATCGCGTTCCAGGAATTCTTTGAGAAATCTGTCGGTAATAAAATGCGTTTTACACTCATCAAATCAGGTGTCTATATTATTATACAAATGCAACTAAAGGGCCGTGAAGGCCAATATCAATTATTAAATTAATTTAATTAAAGTATTGCAATTCTCCGTTTAAAAGCAACTCTAATTTATCGTTAAGAATCCGTATCAATTCGGGTTTAGAGTTCGGATCTATCAGGTTAAGAGCCCTCACATGACACAACGATTCAACCAATTCAATACCGGCCAGGGTATTTGTGGCTACTCCTGTTACTATATCGGGTTTAATGTTAAATGCCCTCATTAAGCCGAAAACTGCATAGGGATCTGAGGCACTTAGAATGGTGCATTTCACCTGATCCCTAATAGCTTCTATCGCGATATCACCATTATAGGGTTCCAAAGGTGATGCACCTATCTCTACAACGGCCACATCAGCCTTAACAGATTCTATCTTATTAAGAAGTATTTTCAATCTCCTGATATAAAGATCCCTTTCACAGATTGAAGATGGCAGGCCTACATCAACAAAGTCAAAAATGGCATCTGCCCCAACATCTTTCATCGCCAGGATATCCTTATACCTGCCTGCTCCGGTTAGTTTGGCACCTACCACCTTATAACCTGCCTTTTTAAGAATATCGGTAACTATGCGGGCAGAGGTTGTTTTACCGGCAGACATCGATGTCCCAACTAAAAGTACTACAGGAGTTGTGAATTTTTCATCAGGGGCAGGAATTATAAATTGCTCCATGGTCACTTTTTTTCCATTTCTTAGCACATGGCCCTGGTACTTCACACGGGTCATCTCCGGAACATATGCAGATTTAGAGGTCAACTTACCCATCATTCCGGCACCGGTAAGGATATGCATTCTTCCATCTGGCTCTACTCCCTTCCAGGTTCCGGTAGCTTCCAGGGTGGCAAATCGTTCTCCTAAAACACCTACAATAGATTCACCCCCCATCACGCCCCGCATGCGTCCGCTGGTTAATTCTATTTTAAAGAAATCACTTCCGGGTTGGGTGATCACGGCAATGACATAATCTCCCGAAGCCCAATGTCCCTTGTTGAGTTTATTCAATTCGAATTCATTGGTTTTAAGATCTGTTATGCGCGTTAATCCGGCAAATATATACTTGAAATTCATCGTAATAAGTTCAGGATTCAAGGACATCATCTAAAAGAAGCAATGCTAACAAAGCCGTCCGCTCAATTAGGGAGTCGGTAAATATAAACTCATGGTCTGCATGGGCCCCGTCACCAGCTGTACCCAATCCGTCAAGCGTTGCCGTAAACAAGCTTGTAGTATTTCCATCTGAGCCACCTCCAGCAGAGGCCTGCTCGAGCTCCACTCCCAGATAAAGGCCATTAGTTCGGGCTTGATGCCAGAGAGCTTGATTTCTTCGGTTTCTTTCCATTGGCATTCTTCCCATTCCCCCTGAAACCTTCAATTCAACATCTTCTAAATGAGGCCTGAGCTCATATATTTTATCGCTAATGGTTTCACCATCAATCATATTATTTACACGTACATCGATTACTGCCCGGGCTTCTGGTGCGACCACATTTGCAGAATAGCCACCTTCAATCATACCAACATTAACAGTGATACCTTTTTCAAAGTCATTCATCGCATATAGTTTCTGAACCTGGTGAGACAGCTCCACAATCGCATTGATTCCTTTCTGCGGATCAAGGCCAGCGTGAGCGGCCCGGCCTTTTACAGAGATAGTGAACCGCCCGACACCTTTTCTTGCTGTTTTCAACTTTCCTTCCAAACCCAATGGTGGTTCCAAAACAAATGCCCTGCGTGAGATCCTTGAAAGCCGGCAAATGGCATGTGTAGATTCGAGACTCCCGATCTCTTCATCAGAATTGATCAGGACCAATGGAGTAATTCTGAGATCGATTGAAAGGTCCTTAATGGCTCTCAGCGCAAAAATGATCTGAGTTAATCCTGCTTTCATATCATAAATCCCCGGGCCGGTAAATTTCCCCTTGGAATTGATTATCGGCATTTTTTCCAGAGTATTTTTTGACCAAACCGTGTCGCAGTGTCCTATCAAAAGCTGAAAATTTGAGTTTTCCGACCTTTTAGCAGGCCTGCTGTACAGGTAACCGCCCGTTTTATTTCCTTTTACCCTGATCCTGTAGTGCCCAAGATCCCTTAAGGCCGAATCCAGATAAGCAAGGATCTCATCTTGTACAAATTTGTCTCGTGAAGGGGTTTCAATTCTTACGATTTCCATTAAAAACTCTATCATATCGCGCCTTCTTGACTGAAGGTATTTCATAATCTCGTTGGCGATATGTGCTCTGGAATCATTCAACGTTTAAAATCTTTTGGAAAAGGGAAAACAAAGCTTTCACTAATGCGGGCATAACGGCCATGTGCCAGGTATGCCAGCATAGGGTGGGAATATATCTGATCCTGGCTTGACATATCTGAGGTTTTAACATAATCACTATCAGCCATGGCCTTTATGATCCTGCCACAAACAAGCACATTCTCATCAAAACCATCAACCACCTTAAAACACTTACACTCGAGATACAAATAACAACCAGAAACAAACAGCCCATCGACGGCAGACGCTTTAAAAGTGGGTAAGGCCCTTATTACCTGATCATTTTTTGACAGGTCCTGACACCTCGGGGAGGCAGCAAGGGCCGAGATTAAAACCTGATCAGGTTTAGGAAAGCTTACCGTAAATTCACCGGTTTTAACTATGTTATGATAAGTTGAATGAGATGGGGTACAGACAAAGCCAAAATAATTCTTAAATCCAAGAGGTGTTGCCATATGCTTTGGGGCAAGATCATAGTCATCGCCTTCTTTGCTCCCTATTATAACCAAAGGTGCAATAGTAAAGACATGATCCCAAATTGGATACTCAATGTCCAGTTTAATTAACGTTTTTATTTTCTTTTTAGCATTTTTCATTCAATTGTTCCCTTATAATCAAACTTAAGTATCTAAATGGATAAAAAAAATGATATGTATCAGTCTTAAAGATATTTTTAGTTCATATTTGAAATCATATTTCAGATATAAATTAAAAATTGATATTTCAGTAAATCCTAATGATATGATGAATGTCATATTATTTTATACTTCATTTCAATACATTTGGACCATCTCAATTCAAGTTAGTTATGAAAAAATTTGGAGTCACCTTTTTGGCATTATTGATGGTTTTCCTGGTATCCGGACAGGATATAGAAAATGTTGATTACATTTCACCATTTTATGACGGTTTAGCCGCGGTAAAAAAAGATAATAAGTGGGGATTTATCGATGATACCGGCACGTTGGTTGTGGATTTCAGAAATGACCTCGTGGTTAACGGCCAAGTCGATAAGACGTATCCCGTATTCAACAGCGGGCGCTGTTTGTTCACTGAAAAAAGAGATGGTATATCGTATTTCGGGTATATCGATAAAAACGGTGATGTTGCCGTTCCGGCGAGATTTTTAAATGCCACTGATTTTAATGATGGATGGGCCATTGCTCTTGAACTGATCAAGCGACGGGTTGGTAATAATGACCTCCTGGAAAAACCTTTAGTTTCCTATGATTATTTTGAAGTGATCATTAATTCGGGTGGAGAGGTGGTTCATTATCTTATGGACAAACCGATACATATCACCCTGCACAGGGAGTATATTCGTCGTCCGCCCAAGATTACAGCCAGGGTTTTATCTAATCATCTTATAGCGAGATATAACGACGACAAATCCTGGACCATCAGGAAAATTGAATAGGCGGCATTAATATATGCTGACATTTAAAAATTACAATATCGCAGATTGGTTATCATTCTTCCGGGTAGCCATAGCTCCGTTTTTGCTTTTACTGATCTGGCTCGATCACCGTATGATTTTTGCCTGGTTGTTATTGTTAAGCTATTCTACCGATGCGCTTGATGGTTTCCTGGCCAGAAAACTGCAGATTTCGAGTCCGAGAGGTTCACAGCTCGATTCTTTCGGGGATCAGGTCACATTCGCAGTTGGCGTGCTTGGGTTGTTTTATTTTGAAAAAGCATTCATACTGAAGAACCTGGTGTTGATCCTTGTGGTTTTCATCCCTTACATCATTCAGATGATATTGGCCTATATGAAGTATGGTAAAGCATCTGCCTTCCATACCTACCTTGCCAAGATATCGGCAGTGATTCAAAGCATTTTTATCCTGTATTCCTTGTTTTTCCAACCGGAATACGCCCTTTTCTACGTGATGATAGTGGTGGGCCTGCTTGAGACGATTGAAGAGATCACATTGATCTTCATGCATCGGAACTGGGCATCTGATGTAAAAGGAATTTATTGGGCATTGAGGAAAAAACATCAGCGAGAAAAAACCCGAAAGAAGTAATGCGCACCTTTTCTCTTTTTACCATTCTTCTGCTCTGCTCTGCGATCCTGCTTATCGATATTATGGCATTTTACTGGCTAAAGTCAATAACCACGCTACTCGATTCACCTTCGCTGGTAATAGCTATCGAAATCGCGTTTTGGATCTTCTCTTTTTTATTGATAAGCGCTATCATCATTCTGAAGGTAAAGCTGGACGATATCAACCCTAAGAGGAAGCATTGGCTGATCTCTAGATTTTATGGGCTGGCCATATCCTCTTTTATACCCAAATTGATATTTGTTGTTATAATAAGCTTTCTTTATTTCACAAATTTTGTTTTTGCAGAGGAAGACTCTATCCTCGTCGTACCCCTGGTCGGTCTCCTTTCAGGCGTGTTACCTTTTTTCGTGATCGTATATGGTATATTTAAAGCGGCCTATCGCTTCAAATTGTACCATATTAAGATTGAGAGTGATAAAATTTCATCCCGATTCGAAGGCCTGAGAATCGTGCATATCTCAGATCTTCATCTGGGGAGTTTTAATTACAGGTACAAGGTACTTGATCCGGCCATAAACATTATCAATAACTGCAAACCGGATCTTATACTTTTTACCGGAGACATCGTTAATAATTTTGCCTGGGAGCTCAAAGGATGGGATAAAAAATTGAATAAGCTTAAGGCGGAAATCGGAAAATACGCTGTACTCGGAAATCATGACTATGGAGATTACAGCAGATGGGATTCCGAAGAAGATAAAAAAAAGAATGCCGAAGATATAAAGGCATTCTTCGGGAACATCGGTTTTAAATTATTGCTGAACGAATCGGAGATCATTGAAAAAAAAGGCTTTTCAGTTGCACTTATCGGTGTAGAGAATTGGGGTGATCCTCCCTTTAAACAGTATGGTGACCTGCGAAAATCGATGAAAAATTCCAGCCAGGCTCCGTTTAAAATCCTCCTCTCCCATGATCCATCACATTGGACATATGAAGTTCGAAAAAGCACAGACATCGATCTTACCTTGTCGGGTCACACCCATGGCATGCAGGCCGGAATCCAGTTTAAAAGCTTTAACTGGAGCCCCATCAAGTATAAGTATGAGCATTGGGGAGGCCTTTATGAGGACGACGGACAATACCTCTACGTTAGCAGGGGAATGGGATGGCTTGGTTTTCCCGGCAGATTGGGGATGAGACCGGAGATCACCCAGATAGATATCAGAAGCAGTTCCGGTAAAGGCGTATGACTTAAATCATAGGAAGGCAGAGAATCCTGGTATAGATTTGATAACATGAGTGATAAACCATCATCAAGTTCGGGCAGCAAGTTGCCATTACGATTCTTACTCGGATTAATCCTGGCTCTGGGAGCAGGAGTTTCTGTATATTTATTTTCTTTCCCGTTAGTTGCCAGACTTCTTGTAGGAGGAGTTGGCATATTTTTAATAGTAACTTCGAAATACCGGCTGATGTGACGCAATCTTCAAGCAGACTGACATCAGGTGGGACGTATTATCTCATCCAATTCTTTTTATTTTGAATTACTCAGTTCTTTTCAGCGGAATTTTCTGATTTACTCTGCTCTTTTTCAAGCTTTTTAAAGTATCTCCGGAATAGAAAATTACTTTTTAATGCTTCCATATTTTCATTGAACCGTGCTGTACCTTCGTTCACATTTTCTATGGTCTGTTTAAGAGAATTAACGAGAGTGGTATCATGAACCAGGTAGTTGAACGCTCCTTTTCCTTTTTCGACATCTGCAACAATGGAATTTATACGTGTCAGCATGCTGTCGATCTCCAAACTGCTTTTCTCAAGGTTAACAGCAAAGGATTTCAGCTTTTCTCCGGATAAGGAATCATTAAGCAATACACCAAGCATACTGTTCTGGTTCTCGTTAAAGTTGGAGATAATGGTCTTCAATTCATCAAGTGATCGCGTGGCGCTATAGCTTGCATTCTTCAGATTCGTTACAGATTGTTTGATATCCCCTGACATAGTAGTATCGTTCAGCAATAAGGCCAGAGTCCCCTCTCCGTTTATCATAGCGTCAGTAATCTTCAGGAGATCCGACGTCAGAATGGCGGCATTCTCACTTGAAGCACCCAGGGTAGACAGAATGTCATCGGCTCCAATCTTACTGAAAGTGGCAATTGTATCCCCATCCTTTATAAGCGGGGCATCCCCTTTCCCCGGGATAATATTAACTATCATATTTCCCACCAGTCCGTCAGATCCGATTGTTGCTATGGCATTGGTCTTTAGGTAGCCTATTATTTTCTCTTCTATTCGCATCACGACCTGTATGGCGGTATCATTAACCATGGCGATTTCATTAACCGTTCCAACATCTATCCCTGAATACCGGACATTATTTCCCTTCTGCAATCCGTTAATATTCTGAAAGTAAGCCTCTATCAAATAAGTTTTCCGGAACATCTCCTGTCGCTGACCAATCAGGTAAACCGCAGCAATCAGCAATATGGTTCCAATTATTACAAATATGCCAAGCCTGATATTTTGTCCGCTAGATCGTTCCATAGCTTTAGGTTTAATGTTTGAAAAACGCCTTTATCTTGGGATCATCCGAGGAGGACAGTTCTTCAAAGTTACCAACTTCGTAGTTAATACCGTCCACCAGCAGGATCATCCTGTCTGATATTACTCTTGCACAATCCACATCATGGGTGATGATAATTGACGAGGTTCCGTATTTCTTTTGAATATCCTTCATCAGGATAATGATCTCCTTGGCTGTGATGGGGTCTAAACCGCTGGTCGGTTCGTCGTAAAGGATGATCTTGGGCCGGAGGATCAATGTCCTTGCCAAAGCAACCCTTCTTTGCATCCCTCCAGACAATTCGGATGGCATCAAATCGACCGTATGAGCAAGTCCCACATTTCCAAGGGCCTCGATAACCAGGTCTTCCGTATTAACATCGCCATCGATGCGGTCCATATGCCTTCTGAGAGGAAATTCCAGGTTCTCTCGCACAGTCATGGAATCGTAAAGCGCGCTACCCTGGAATAAAAAGCCGATGTCCGCCCTGAGTTCATCCAGTTCTGCTCGTCCTAAACTGAGGATATCCTTCCCCATAATCTCGATACTTCCGCTGTCAGGCCTCATAAGTCCAACCATGCATTTGATCAAGACCGATTTACCCGAGCCGGACTTTCCCATTATGACCAGGCTTTCGCCCTTGTATAGCTCCATGCTGAATCCGCGTAGCACCTTGTTATCACCAAAACCCTTCTTTAGATTTTCTGTCCTGATAATGACATCGATGGTTCTTTCACCAGCTCGCTCGCTATATGATGGATTCGGACTGTTCATAATTCATAAAAAATATCTGCAACGAAGACAGCGATAAAATCCAGAATAAACAATAAAATGGATGTATAAACCACTGCAGAATTAGCAGCCTTTCCCACTCCGGCTGTTCCTTTTTTGCAGTAATACCCCTTGAAGCAACCAACCAGGCCGATGGCGTAGCCAAAGAAAAAGGTTTTAATGGTGGCAGGAATGATATCACCGAATTCCAATCCGTCAAACACCTGGTTGAAATAAAGCTGAAGGGAAACATTTCCTTTTAGGTTTTCAACCAGGAAGGAACCGTACAGGGCTATTGCATCACCAAATATCACCAGTATCGGGAGCATCAATGTAACTGCCAAAATTCTTGTCACAACCAGAAATTTGAACGGATTGGTTCCGGATACTTCCATAGCATCGATCTGTTCGGTAACTCGCATTGAACCCAATTCAGCGCCGATACCTGAACCGATCTTACCTGCGCAAACAAGGGCTGTGATCATCGGACCAATTTCCCTGACTATGGAAATTCCAACCATTGATGGCATCCATGAAACAGCACCGAATTCAGCCAGGGTTGGCCTGGTTTGCAGGGTGAGAACCAATCCGATGATGAACCCGGTCAGGCCAACAAGTAAAAAGGACTTGTTACCCATCAGGTAGCATTGCCTGAGGAATTCGGGAAACTCGAAAGGCCGTTTAAAAACTTCCTTAAAAAACCTTCCGGCGAATAAGGACATCTCCCCAATTTCCTCGAAGAAGAACTTCAACGATTGCAAGATTGATTTCAAAACGAATCTATTAATTCAGCCTAATCAAATTTACCATAATATAAAAGTACCTCCAATGATAATAATCATAAGGTCGCCTGATAAATGTCATAGTATGGTTAAAACAAGACCTCTAATTTTATTAGAAATTTAAAACATATTGCCTCATGAAACTCGGACTAGTCCTATCTGGAGGCGGCATGAGAGGTGCCGCACATATCGGCGTACTTCGTGCACTTGAAGAACGCGGAATTGAAATTAGCCATGTTGCCGGTTCAAGCTCCGGTGCGATCGTCGGATCGTTATATGCCTACGGTTATGATTGGGTTGATATCCTGGAATTTTTCAGGGAATTAAAATTATGGGATTTCAAGAAATATGCTATCGGTAAACCCGGATTTATCGATACAGAGAAATTTTATTCCGAATTTAAACAATATTTTAAGGAAGATAGCTTCGAAGGCCTTCAACGAAAATTGGTGGTAACAGCCACCGACATCCTGATGGGTACGTTAAAATACTTTAAATCGGGAGAGCTTATCAAACCGGTTCTGGCCTCTGCAGCCTTTCCGGCTATTTTTGCACCGGTCAAGATCAATGACTCCTACTATATAGATGGAGGCGCATTGAACAATTTTCCTGTTGAAGCACTTCATTACCAATGCGATTCACTGATCGGGGTTTATGTTAACGCGATTAAACCTGTGAAAATTGAAGAACTTAAACACTCCCATCAGGTAATTGAAAGGGCCTTCAAATTGAAGACCGTTCAGGAAGACATCATGAAGTTTCCTGAATGTGATGTTCTGATAGCCCCTCATGACCTTAGCCGATTTGGGACATTTGATAAAAAGCCGGTCTTCGAAATCTTTGAAATGGGTTATCAATCGGCTCTTACTACATTAAAGAAACTGGAACCAAAACTGGTTTAGCTTTTATTCAATAGCAATTCCGCAGTTTTATTCCACATTCTGCCCGGTTCAGTCAATTGAGCTCAAATTGACCTTAAGAATCAATGTCTGAGAAAAGAGAATCAACTCTCAAAAACGGAGGATTTAACTGCCCGTTGTTACTTGCGAATGACCTCTTGCCACTTCCAGACCTGTATTTTTGATCACATCATGGATATAAAGATGAATGTCCTTATCTGGATATCCTTGTTCCAACAAGTGCTTTTGCCCTTACAGGATTTATCCGGTCCCCGGTAAGCAAGGTCTCAATTCTCAAGGATGTAATGGAAACATATGGGCCGTGACTTTTGGCCGCAAAAGTAGCTTATGTGACAGCCGATCTGCATGAAAAAGTCATTTCGATAAATTCGATTTTCAGGTGCTAAATCACAACAAAATCAGAGATTTAGCATTCTTTTAAGAGCTAAAAATATTTGTCGTAACAAAAAATATTTTAATTTTGTTCAATATTAAGTCTAAAAATATGAACAACATACAGACTGAATTTAGCATAAAAGACCTTGAAAATCTTACTGGGATTAAAGCGCACACCATAAGAATCTGGGAAAAGCGATATAATTTACTGGAACCCTCGCGCTCAGATACTAATATTCGGTCTTACGATCTTGAAAGCCTTCAGAAGTTGTTAAACGTGAGTTTTCTGAATAAGAATGGCTATAAGATCTCAAAAATATCCAAATTAAAATCGAATGAGATCCCTGTTTTGGTCAGGGAACTGGCATCAAGAGGAAACCAGAAGCATCATGCCATCAATGCTTTCAAACTCTCGATGATGAATTTCGACCAGGGCTTATTCGCCAATACATATGGAAACCTTCTTGAAACAAATTCCTTCAGAGAAATTTTTTATGATGTGTTTATTGGCTTGTTGGAAGAAATAGGATTACTGTGGCAAACAGATACGATTTCTCCGGCCCATGAACATTTTATCACCACACTTATCAAGCAAAAGATCCTTTTGAATATCGAAAAGGTACAGAACCTTGAACCGGTAAATACCAAAAAGACTTTTGTTTTCTTTCTTCCCGATCATGAAATTCATGATATCGGACTATTGTTTTTAAACTATGAAGTGGTATGCAAGGGATACCATAGCATTTTTCTCGGACAGAGCGTTCCGATCAGTTGCCTTACCGATCTTACCGACAAGTATTCCAACATAACATTCATCTCATATTTCACGGTTCGACCTGAAATAAATGAAATCGATGATTATCTGGCAGAGTTTAGTGATACTCTATTAACAGATTCGAACAATAATTTTATTATATTGGGACAGCGGGCCAGAGAGTTAGACAAAAAGAATCTCCCATCAAATATCGAGGTCTACCAATCCATTGACAGGTTAGTTAAAGATTTGTAAAATATAAGGGTGGAAATCATTTTTGTTTAACTTTCTTCTATATTTGTTAAACAAATGAGTTATTCCATCGCCATATTAGGATCCGGTTTTTCATCTCTTGCAGCCTCATGCTACCTGGCTCAGCATGGTCTTGATGTCACAATTTTCGAAAAGAATAAGGATGTTGGCGGTCGTGCTCGTCAACTGGTAAAAGATGGTTTTACGTTCGACATAGGGCCAACCTGGTACTGGATGCCTGATGTTTTTGAGCGTTTCTTCGCCGATTTCGGAAAAAACACAGAAGAATATTACAAGCTGGTAAAATTAGACCCCGCGTATAGTGTTTATTTCGGTGAGGACGACAGAATCACCATAGGGGATTCCATGGAAAAAATCTGTGATTCTTTCGAAAAGGAGGAAACAGGCAGTTCGATTCCTCTGAAAAAGTTTATACAGAAGGCGAAGGACAACTATGATATCGCTATCAAGGACCTGGTCTATAAGCCAGGAGTGTCACCACTTGAATTGGTAAATGCCAAGACGATCAAAAAGCTTGGTGCCTTTGTCAGTACTATAAAAAAAGATGTAAGAAAAGATTTCAAGAATAATAAACTAGCCCAGATACTCGAGTTCCCTGTTCTGTTTCTTGGTGCAAAACCCAGCAATACACCTTCGTTCTACAGCTTTATGAATTATGCCGATTTCGGACTTGGCACCTTCCATCCGAAAGGTGGAATGTATGAAGTGATTAAAGGCTTAAGGGCGTTGGCCGAAGAGTTAGGTGTAAAGATTAAAACATCATGTCCGGTTGACCAAATTATTGTTGAGAAAGGCAAAGCAAAGGCAGTCGTGACCAACGAAGGCCGTTTTGATGCGGATATTGTTCTAAGCGGGGCCGACTATCATCATACCGAGACACTTGTTGAGCAGAAACACCGGCAGTACAGTGAATCATATTGGGATAAACGCGTGTTTGCACCTTCTTCCCTGCTGTTTTATGTCGGATTTGACAGGCCCATCAAGAACGTTGATCACCACACCCTTTTCTTTGATGTGGATTTCGACACCCATGCCCATGACATATACGATAAACCGGCATGGCCAAAAGACCCGTTGTTCTATGCCAGTTTCCCCAGCAAAACCGATACCAAATCGGCGCCTGAAGGAAAGGAGGCAGGCATTTTCCTCATCCCTCTGGCTCCCGGCCTTGAAGACTCCCCCAAATTAAGAGAACACTATTTCGAAATTATAATGAGCCGTTTTGAAACCCTAACTAAACAAAACGTCAAAAAACACGTTTTGTTTAAGGAGTCATTTTGCGTTAATGATTTTATTGAGGAATACAACTCTTATAAAGGCAATGCATATGGTATGGCAAATACGCTTTTTCAAACCGCTTTTCTGCGCCCTAACCTAAGAAGCAGTAAGGTGAAGGGGCTATATTTTACGGGACAACTAACAGTGCCCGGCCCGGGAGTTCCACCCTCGCTTATTTCAGGTAAATTGGTTTCCGAATTGGTGATTAAAGATTTAAAGTTGGAAAAGAATGCTATTAATCATAAATTAACATATCAAATAAACCAGTAATCAATGAAATCATTATTTGACACTGTTTCCGAGGAATGCAGTAAGCGTGTGACCCACCGCTACAGCACTTCTTTCTCGATGGCTACCCGGATGTTGGCTAATTCCATAAGGCAGGATATTTATAACATTTACGGTTTTGTAAGATGCGCTGACGAAATTGTGGACACATTTCATGATTACAACAAAGAGGATCTATTTAATAAATTCGAATACGATCTTGAATTGGCCATAGACAACAGGATCTCCCTTAATCCTATCCTCAATGCTTTTCAATATACATTCCATAAATACAGCCTTGATAAGGAGCATGTAGATGCATTCATGAAAAGTATGCGAATGGACCTGCATAAGACCACCTACCTGACTGATGAGGAATACAAGGCTTATATCTACGGATCGGCTGATGTGGTAGGACTTATGTGTCTTATGGTTTTTGTTAAAGGTGATATTGAAAAATTCAACGAACTTAAAAACAGCGCCATGGCTTTAGGTTCCGCCTTCCAGAAAGTTAATTTTCTAAGGGATTTAAAAGCTGATCATGACAATTTGAACAGAACTTATTTTCCTAATACGGACCTGAACAACCTCGACGAGCAAGCGAAACTCGAAATCATAGAAGATATAGAAAACGATTTTGCAGAAGGAATCCAGGGTATTAAAAAACTCCCTATGGAAGCTCGCTTCGGTGTCTTCATGGCTTACAGATACTACCGGCAGCTGCTTAAAAAATTGAAAAGGACTCCTGCACTGGAGATCAAGAATGCCAGAATACGCGTTCCCAATTACAAGAAGGTGGAATTGCTGACCAGGAGTTATGTTAAATATCAATTGAATTTATTGTAATTTTAAAGTATGCAGGTTATTTATTGGATATTGGTTTTTCTCGGAACTTTTTTTATCATGGAGTTCATGGCATGGTTTACCCATAAATACATCATGCATGGATTTTTGTGGTCCCTGCACAAGGATCACCATATGAAGGATCACGACAGCTGGTTTGAACGCAATGATGCCTTTTTCCTGTTTTATGCTGTTGTAAGCATGATTTGCCTCTATGCATGGAACTATGAAGATATCTGGTGGTGCCTACCAATCGGGCTTGGGATCATGGCCTATGGTGCTACCTATTTCCTAGTGCATGATATATTTATTCACCAGCGTTTCAAACTTTTCAGGAAAGCGAACAACTGGTATGCAAAGGGTGTTCGTCGAGCTCATAAAATACACCATAAGCACCTTGGGAAAAAAGATGGTGAGAATTTCGGGATGCTGATCGTCCCGCTCAAGTATTTCAGAAACTAATAGATGAAATTTCTTTACCTGGCGTTAAACCTGGGATCGATTGCTATTCCATTCTTGTTTAGTTTTCATCCGAAATTGAGGTTCTACCGCTATTGGAAAGCCCTTGCCCCGGCTATTGCCCTAACCATGCTGGTCTTTATCCCATGGGATGTGGTTTTTACAAAGAATGGCTTTTGGGGGTTTAATCCAATCTATTATCTAGGCACTGAAATTCTGGGACTTCCACTTGAAGAATGGCTTTTTTTTATTTGCATCCCCTATGCCTGTGTCTTTACCCATTATGCTCTCCTATATTATTTCCCTGATCTTGGTCTGGATAAAAATTGGACGAAGCGCGTGTCATATCTTCTTCTTTTTATTTTGATAGTCGTTATCGGCTTTCATTATGATAAATGGTATACACTCGTAAATTACGGTCTCGCCCTCATCCTGATACCCGTTATGATGAAATACAATTTGGCCTTATTGGGCCAATTTTTTCTAACCTTTTTAGTCATGCTCATACCTTTTTTCCTTGTGAATGGCATTCTGACCGGAAGCTTCATCGCAGACCAGGTGGTATGGTATAATAATGATGAAAACCTGGGTATTAGGATGTTCACTATACCAGTTGAGGACAGTATTTACGCCTTCACCTTAATCGGGATGAATCTGTTCCTGACAGATTACTTATATCACAGATTTTCGGCCAGGACATAAAAAAACTCCTGCAGTGCAGGAGTTCAATTATCTATGTTCTTAAATTCAGGCCTTATTCTGCTTCTTGATCAGGTTAAGGGCTGAGCCTGCTTTAAACCATTCAATCTGAGCCTGATTATAAGTATGATTTGCTTTTATCACATCTTTTGATCCGTCAGCATGAACTACTTCAATGGCCAGATCTTTATTAGGAGCGAACTCATCTAGGTCAAGGAAGTTGAAAGTATCATCTTCCTGGATCAGGTCATAATCGTTTTCATCAGCAAAAGTAAGCCCCAACATACCCTGTTTCTTCAGGTTAGTCTCGTGTATCCTGGCAAAGGACTTTACCAGCACTGCCACAACACCCAGGTGCCTGGGCTCCATTGCGGCATGCTCACGGGATGATCCTTCACCATAATTATGATCTCCTACAACAATAGTAGGGATCCCAGCTGCTTTATAAGCCCTCTGAACATTAGGGACACCATCATATTCTCCGTCAATCTGGTTCTTGACAAAGTTGGTCTGCTTGTTGAAGGCATTTACAGCACCTATCAGGAGGTTATTTGAAATATTATCGAGATGACCCCTGTATCTCAGCCATGGCCCGGCCATTGAAATATGGTCGGTTGTACATTTCCCGAATGCCTTGATAAGAAGTTTTGCTCCTTTTATCTCGTCTCCGATAGGCTCAAAAGGTGTTAGCAACTGAAGTCGTTCAGAATTAGGATCAACTACTATCTCGACATGGCTTCCATCCTCTTTCGGCGGTATAAAACCATTATCCTTCACATCAAACCCTTTAGGAGGAAGCTCCCATCCTGTTGGTTCATCAAGCATGACACTTTCACCTTGGTCATTAATCAGGCTATCAGTTATAGGATTAAAGTCCAATCTCCCGGCAATGGCAATAGCGGCCGTTAGTTCGGGTGACGCTACAAAAGCGTGTGTATTCGGGTTGCCATCAGCCCTTTTCGCAAAGTTCCGGTTGAAGGAATGAACTATGCTGTTTTTAGGTGCATTTTTAGGATCTTCATAACGAGCCCACTGGCCGATACACGGCCCGCATGCATTTGTAAATATTCTGGCTCCAAGTTTTTCAAACACCTGTAGAATGCCATCCCTTTCGGCGGTATACCTTACCTGTTCAGACCCCGGGTTTATTCCGAATTCTGCCTTAATCTTCAATCCTTTATCAATGGCCTGCTGAGCTATAGAGGAGGCTCGTGACAAGTCTTCATAAGAAGAGTTTGTACACGATCCTATAAGGCCCCATTCCACTTTTAATGGCCAGTCATTCTTTACTGCCTTGTCGTGCATATATCCAACCTCAGTGGCGAGATCAGGAGTGAAAGGCCCGTTGAGATGAGGCATCAGCTCGGAAAGGTTGATATCGATTACCTGGTCGAAATAGTCTTCCGGGTTCGCATATACCTCAGGATCTGCGGTCAAATGTGATTTCACCGCGTTTGCCGCATCAGCTACCTGCTCCCGCTCGGTCGCCCTTAAGTAGCGCTCCATAGCTTCATCATACCCGAAAGTTGATGTCGTGGCTCCTATTTCAGCTCCCATATTACAAATAGTCCCTTTTCCGGTGCATGACATAGATGTTGCACCAGGACCAAAATATTCCAAAATGGCCCCTGTCCCACCTTTTACCGTAAGAATTTCGGCTACCTTCAGGATCACATCCTTCGGAGCGGTCCATCCAGACAATTTTCCAGTCAGTCTAACTCCTATCAACTTAGGAAATTTCAATTCCCAGGGCATCCCCGCCATTACATCAACAGCATCAGCTCCACCAACGCCTATGGCTACCATTCCCAATCCCCCGGCATTAACCGTATGAGAATCGGTCCCAATCATCATCCCGCCCGGAAAAGCATAATTTTCCAGCACCACCTGGTGAATGATCCCTGCTCCGGGTTTCCAGAAGCCTATTCCGTACTTATTCGAAACCGATTCAAGGAAATTGAAGACCTCATTACTGGTGTTCAATGCGGCCTGTAGGTCTTGAGTGGCTCCTACTTTGGCCTGAATCAGGTGGTCACAGTGCACGGTTGTGGGCACCGCCACCTTCTTTTTACCGGCTTGCATAAACTGAAGCAGCGCCATCTGGGCGGTCGCATCCTGGC